>DASRBM010000468.1:0-2605 GCA_035653635.1 Acidimicrobiales bacterium
CTCGGTGACGCGCACGGCCGGCACCTCGCCGCCTTGGCGCGGGGGGAGGACAGCCGCGCGGTGGAACCGGACCGGGCGGTGAAATCGGTCGGGCACGAGGAGACCTTCGCGAGCGACCTCCACAGCCACGAGGCTCTCCACGGCCATCTGGTGCGCATGGCCGATGCGGTGGCCAACCGTCTCGTCGAGGCCGGCCGCCAGGGCCGCACGGTGACGGTGAAGATCCGTTTCGGCGACCGCACCACCATCACCCGGGCCCACAGCCTCCCCGACCCCACGTCCTCGGGCCACGACATCCGCACCGTGGCCGCCGGCCTGCTCCGTGGCGTCGACGTCGGGCCCGGCGTGCGGCTCCTCGGGGTGTCGGTATCGGGCCTCCACGCCGGGGGCGAGGCCCGCCAGCTCACGTTCGCCGAGGTCGAGGATCCCGCCACCCCCGAGCCCCACCGGCCGCCCGAGTGGGACCAGGTCGAGACGGCGGTGGCGGCCGTGCGGGCCCGCTACGGCGACGGTGCCGTGGCCCCGGCGGTCCTGGCCGGCGAACGGGGTATATCGGTGAAGCGCAGGGGCGATGCCCAGTGGGGCCCTGCCGCGCCCGACGACCACCGCGACTGATCCGACCGGTCCGCCGGGGCAGCGCACCCCCCTGGGACCATCGACCCTTTCGCGACCGCCCGGAGCGGCGGGGGGCGGGTACCGTTGTCAGGTCGAAGGGGGCTGCGCGAAGATTGAGCGACGCAGCCCGACACGGGTTGCCCAGCGGCCGGAAAGGGGTGAGCGTGCCGCTCTCCGAGCACGAGCAGCGAGTGCTACAGGAGCTCGAGCAAGCGCTCTACCAGCAGGATCCGGCCATCGCCCACCGGCTGCGGTCGGAGACCGTCTATCGGCACGCGGGCCGCTACCTGAAGTGGTCGGTCCTCGGTTTCGTCGTCGGTCTCGCCGTGATGATCGCCTTCTTCACCACCTCGGTCGCCGTCGGCTTCCTCGGCGTCCTCATCATGTTCGCCTCGCTGGTGACGTTCTGGACCAACCTGCGGCGGATGGGCAAGGCCGGCCTCGACGACATCGGCCGGTCGCTGCGGGCCGAGGGCATCGGCAACGCCATCACCGACAGCCGGAACTGGCTCCGCGACCGCTTCAAGCGCAACCGCTGAGCTGAGCGTCCCACCCGCCACCGCCGCGCCCGCCCCGGGCGCCGCCGCGCCCGCCGGCGCCGCCACCCGGTCCTGCCTGGCCGTCGACATCGGCGGCACCAAGCTCGCTGCCGCACTGTCCGACGAGCACGGCTCGCTCACCGCGGTACACCGGGTCCCGACCCCGCGCACCACCGATCCCGACGAGCTCTTCGCCGCCCTGGCGGCCCTGGTCGACGAGGTGCGCCGGTCGTCGGATTCGGTCCCCCTCGTCTGCGGCGTCGGCTGTGGCGGTCCCATGACACCGGGCGGCGAGCTGGTGTCGCCGCTCAACATCACGGCCTGGCGCGACTTCCCGTTGCGGGCCCGGCTGGCCGAGTGCACCGGCCTTCCGACCGCGGTCGACAACGACGCCAAGGCCCTGGCACTGGCGGAAGGGTGGCGGGGCGCGGCGCGCGGTCGTCGCCACTTCCTCGCCATGGTCGTCTCGACCGGTGTGGGCGGTGGCATCGTGCTCGACGGACGGCTCCTCCAGGGTGCGGGCGGCAACGCCGGGCACGTCGGGCACGTCGTGGTGGAGCCCGAGGGTCGCCGCTGCGGATGCGGGGCTCGTGGCTGCCTGGAGGCCGAGGCTTCGGGCATGGCCATCGAAGCCGTCACCGGGGCGCCCCCGGCGGACGCGGGTGCGGCGGTGGTGGCGCGCACCGGGCGACTCGTGGGCCGCGCCGTCGCGTCGGTGGCGAACCTCCTCGACCTGTCGCTCGCCGTCGTCGGCGGTTCCGTCGCGCTCGGCTTCGGTGAGCCCTTCTTCGTCGCGGCGCGGGCCGAGCTGCGCGAGCGCGCCCGGCTCACGTTCTCGGAGGGGGCCACCATCGTCCCCGTGGGGCTCGGCGCCGAAGCCCCGCTCGTGGGGGCGGCCGCCGTCGGATGGCGGGCTATGGGCGCGGATCCGCTCGGCGCGGCGCCGGGGCCGGGCGCCAGGAGGACCCTGCCGTGACCGGCGCGTCGCGCCCTGCCGCTGTCCGGCCCATGGTCGGCGCCGTGGTCACCCGTCCCGGGCTCTGGGTCGTCGCCGTGGTGGAGGCGCTGCGCCTGGCCCGGCCCGGTTGGTGGCGCCGGTGGCCACCGGTGCCGCTCCCCGATCCCGAGCTGTGGCGCTTCCGCATGGAGACCGCCTACGGCGGCGACGGCGACGCCGTCCCCACGCCCGAGGACGTCCGCACCTTCCTCCACTGGTGCCGCGAGATGCACCACTGGCGCAAGCGGTGACCAAGTAGCCTCGGGGCCTGATGTCGCCGACGCTGGCAGGGGCCAGTCGCACGCTGGTGCTGAACGCGACCTTCGAGCCGCTCGGCATCGTGTCGTCCCGGCGGGCCCTGCTGCTCGTGCTCGCCACTCGGGCTGAGCTGGTCCACGACACCGGCGTGCTCTTCCACTCCGAGCGTGCCTCCTATCCGGAGCCGTCGGTGGTG
>DASRBM010000469.1:0-4460 GCA_035653635.1 Acidimicrobiales bacterium
TCCGAGGTGAGCATGTTGGCCACGCTGCCCATGGAGGACAGCGTGAGCCCGTGCGATCCGAACGAGGCGACGAAGCCGTGGATGAGCAGCATCTCGCCGTTGGTCACGAAGAGCAGGACGATGGCCACCTGCTCGGTGAACTGGCCCATGATCGGGACCTGGTTCTCCGACAGCGGGTCGATGGACGGTGGTGGGTTGATGCCGCCGAACATGTCCACGAGCGCGCCGGCCGCCATGACCGAGCTCACGAGGAATTGCACCGCCAGCCCGAGGGCGACCCCGATGACGATCTGCAGGACGACGGCCCCGACGAGACCGGCGGTGTCGTTCGGCAGGGTGCCGTGCAGCAGCTGGGGCGCGGCGAGCACGCCGAGCCCGGTGGCGATGCCGATGCTGGCGACGGTCGGGATCACCCGCCGGTTCGAGAACGGCGGCACCACCACCAGCCAGGCGAGCGCCCGGATGGAGGCCAGGGCGAAGGCCATGAGCCAGTGGGGATCGACCGAGAGCTGCACGGCGGTCCGGCTAACTGCCGGCCAGCAGGCTCGTGACCTGTCCGAACAGCCCCTGCACGTAGGCCACGAACTGCGCCAGCATCCAGTGCCCCGCCACCATGAACACCACCGCGATGCCGACCAGCTTGGGCACGAAGGTCAGGGTGACCTCCTGCAGCTGCGTGATCGACTGGAACAGCGACACCGCGAGCCCGATGACGAGGCTCACGAGCAGCACCGGTGCGGCCAGCTTCATGGTCATGTACATCGCCTGGGAGGCGATCTGCATCACGTGGGCTTCGTTCATTTGAAGCTCGTCACGAGCGAGTGGGTGATGAGGACCCAGCCGTTCACCATCACGAAGAGCAGGAGCTTGAAGGGCAGCGACACCAGGGTGGGTGGCAACATGACCACCCCCATCGACATGAGCGTGCTCGAAACCACCAGGTCGATGATGAGGAACGGGATGAACACGACGAACCCGATGATGAAGGCGCTCTTCAGCTGGGACAGGAGGAAGGCGGGGATGAGGGCGGCGAGCGACACGTCGCTCGGCACCGCCGGGTGCTCGTTGTCGACCGATTCGGTGAGGGCGAGCTCGTTGGTGCCCGTCTGCTTGAGCATCCAGCCCTTCAGTGGCACCTCGGCTTCGCGGTAGGCGGTCGTCGCCGAGATCTTGCCGTGGAGATAGGGCTGCAGGGCGACGTGGTTCATCTGGTTGAGCGTCGGCGTCATCAGGAACAGGCTGATGAACAGCGCCAGCCCGGCGATGACCTGGTTCGGCGGCGTGCTCTGCAGGCCCAGGGCGTTGCGGGTCAGCCCGAGGACGATGACGACCCGGGTGAAGCCGGTGAGCAGGATGAGCAGCGAGGGCGCCGCGGTGAGCAGCGTGATCGCCAGAAAGACGAGCAGGCTGCTCGAGGGCTTGTTCAGGCTGTTACCGAGGTTGATGTTGATCGACGACCCGGCCGCGAGAAGTGCAGCGGTCATCGCCATTCTCTCGACATGAGGGTCGCGGCCGCGTCCTCGACGCGGCCCACGGTCGTCGCCGACATGGGTGGGGACTCCTGGATGTGAGGGGGAACGCGGAGCTCAGCGGCGGGCGGTGAGATCGCGCAGGTGTTCGATCGTCGACATCCATGTCGGTGACTTCTGTCCTGTGAACTGCAGCGCCTTGTCGTTGCGTGTCGACCAGAACGGCGCCGAGGCGAGGGGGCTGCCCGGGTCCACCGGGGCGGTCTCCTCGATCTCGTGGGGGGCCAGCTCGGCCAGCTGGCTGATGGAATTGGGGGTCACCCCGAGGAGGAAGGTGCGCTCGCCGACGCGCACCACGGCCACCTGCAGGCCCTTGCCCAGGCTCTGGCGGCCGACCACGTTGACGAGGGCCTGACGGCGCCCGAAGGCGACGCCGACGCGGCCCTTGCCCTTCACCAGGCGGGCCACCAGGGCGATGACGCCCAGGACGACGCCGAGCCCGATGACCATCTGGAAGAGCAGCCCGGCCACCGACACCGAGGCCGCCGTCGACACCGCGTGGGCAACGGTGGCATGGGCCACGGTGGACGCATGGGCGACGGTGCCGTGCGCGGCCGAGCCACCCGACGCCGCCGCCGTGACCGGCGCGGGCGTGGTGGTGGCGGGCGCGACCGGCCCCCAGGTGGCCCCGGTGGACACGGGCTCTACAGCTCCGCGCCGTCGGCGGTGCCGACGATCTCGGTGATGCGGACCCCGAGCTCGTCGTCCACGACGACGACCTCGCCGCGGGCGAGCAGCGTGCCGTTGACCATGACGTCGACGGGGCTGCCGGCGGCACGGTCGAGCTCGACGATGCTCCCGGCCCGCAGTGCCAGAAGGTCGCGCATGAGCAACCGGGCCCGCCCGAGCTCGACGGTCACCGACATCTCCACGCCGTGGAGGAGCGCGAGCGAGCGCGCCGGACGGTTGTCGGGCGGGGCCGGCACCGGGGCGGCGGCCACCGGCGGGGCGGCCGGCTGGGTCGTGACCTCGGCGGCGAGCACCTCGGACGTGTCACTCATGGGACTGGGACCTCCTTGTCATCGATGACCATGCAGGCCAGGCGACGGCCTTGCACGGTGGGCACGACTTCGCAGAACGGGATGCCGCCGACGGTGAGGAGCAGCGGGGCCTTGGGGTCGGTGTGGAAGCCGATGACGTCGCCGGGGACGAGGCTGCAGATCTCGTCGGGTGACAGCCACAGCTCCCGGAAGGACACGCTCACCTCGAGCGGGGCCTCGAACAGCCGGGCCCGGACGTCGACGGCGCCGTGGTCCTCCACCTGGGCGTTGGCCTTGTCGAGGCGCTCGAGCGCGTCGAGGATCGGCAGCAGGATCGAAAGCGGCACGCACAGCGTGCACGTGTGGGGGTCCTCGCCGAGCCCGAGCTTCAGCTCGATGACGAGGCACCCTTCTGTCGGCGAGGCGGCGTGCAGGAACAGCGAGCTCGCCACGTTCGTCACCGCGCCCACCCCGAGGGTGAGGAAGGGCGAGAACGCCGGCGGGAATTCGCTCAGCGCCGCCTGCGCCACCTCGGACACCAGCCGCTGCTCGATCTCCGACAGCGGGCGCTCGAGCGCCTGACGCTGGGGCGTGCCGCCGAGGCGGATCTCGATGATGGCCATGGCGAGGTCGATGGGCATGTGCAGCACCATCCGCCCCCCGAGCGGCGTCACCGTCGCGCTGGCGAGGAAGGTCGGCTCGGGCAGGTCGTTGGTGTAGTGCTCCCAGCGCAGCTGCTCGAGCTCACCCACCGACACGTGCACCGGGACCCGCAGGGTGCTCGTGAGGGCACCCGCCACGCGGTGGGCGAGCACCTCGAGCACGGGCTGCAGCCGGCGCAGGCGGCTGCGGTCGAGCGCTTCCTGTTGCTGGAAGTCGAACGGTCGGATGCGGCGTTCGGTTTCGACGGTCTCGGTCATGTCTCTCGGGGGGTTCGAGGGTCAGTGCGGAGTCTGCGAGGGGGCCGGGTGGCCGGGCCGGCGGCGCGTCACCGCCGGCCCGGGTGCACCTACGGCAGGTTGACCAGCGACTGCAGGACCTGGCTGGTGGTGGAGATCACCTTGGTGTTGGCCTGGTAGGTCTCCTGCACCTGGATGAGATTGCTCAGCTGGGTGGCCAGGTCGACGTTCGACGTCTCGAGGCTGCCGCCCACGAGCGCACCGCGGCCGCCGGTCTCCGGCGTGCCGATGGCGGCCTGGCCCGAGTTGGCCGTCGGCAGGTACATGAGGTTGCCCTGGCTCTCGAGACCACCGGGGTTCGAGAACACGGCCAGCGCCAGCTGGGCGATGGGCTCGGTGCGCCCGTTCGAGAACGAACCGGTGATGGTGCCGTCGGGCCCGATGGTGAAGCTCTGCAGGATGCCCGACGCGTTGCCGTCCTGGGACTCGGCCTGGAAGGTCTGGTTGCCGGCGAACTGCGTCACCGCGTTGAGGGTGCCGGGCGCCGGGAAGTTGAAGCTCCAGGTGTCGGTCTTCGGGAAGCTGTAGCCCGACGGCATGGTGGTGACGGCCATGGAGTACGAGCCGTCCTTGTTGGCGCTCACCGCGCTGCCGGCCACCGACATGGAGGTGATCTGGCCGGTGGTGGGGTCGAACGTCACCGTCGGCGGCGTCTTCGTGTCCCACAGCTCCTGCGGGCCGCTCGTGCCCGGCACCGTGCCCTCCACGCTCCACTGGTTGGCCTGGCCCGACACGCCGGTGAAGGTCAGCGTCACCGGCACCGAGTTGCCGAGCGAGTCGTAGGCGTTGATGGTGGTGCTGACGACCGGGGCGTTGCCGCTCCCGCTCCACGCCGGCAGGTTCCCGCCCAGGGTGATGTTCTGGGTGGCCTGGGCGCTGATGGCGTTGCCGGTCGGGATGGTGATGGCGGTGGTCGGGGCGCTCGAGTCGACGACGCCCGACGAGTTCGCCATCCAGCCCTGGATCAGCCCGCCCGTCGGCGTGGAGAGGTC
>DASRBM010000470.1:0-2040 GCA_035653635.1 Acidimicrobiales bacterium
GGGGCGGCCCAACGTCGGCACGCTCGTGGCCGAGCCCGACCGGTGGCGCCTGACCGACGCCGACGTGCTCGGCTGGCTCGCCGCAAGCCCGCTCACCCCCCTGGGCCGCCACGCGGCCGACTTCACCCGCGCCCTGGAGACCATCGAGGCGGTCCTGCCCGGCAGTCCGCTGGTCGCCGCCCTCGCCCGCGCCCTCGGCGCACCCCAGCCCGAGGGCCGGTTCGCCACCATCCCGCCGGGCCCGGCCACGCCCTACGAGGTGAGCGTGTGCACCGCCGAGGACGACACCCCGCTGATCGAGATCGAGACCTACCCCGGCGTGCACGCCAAGGACGAACAGCCCTACGCGCGCGTCTACCTCAACGACGAGCGGATCTACGACGTCTCGCTGCCCGCGCCCGAGCCGCACCCGGACGGCGGCGTCATCGTGCCCGCCGACCGGTGGCTGGCCGCCCGCGCCGACGGGGAGCACCCCGAGCTGAGCGAGCAGCTTCGCCGGGCCCTGCGCCTGAACGACGAGCCGCACATCCCCGCCGCCCTCGGCGTGCAGACCCTGATCTGGGCCAGCCGCTTCGGCGCCGTGTGCGCCGCCGACAGCACCACCCGCCCCAGCGCCCTGGACGAGATGGTCTACGTCACGACCTTCACCCACCCGCAGCACGGCCGCGCGGCCGCCGTCGTGCGCGTGCCCGAGACCGGCGAGATCACCGCCGCGGTCTACGAGAGCCGCGCGGACGATGCGACCTGGGCGACGTTCGACCACTACTTCGTCACCTGCCACGCGGGCCACCACTTCGAGCACCGCGCCGGCCTGGTGACCGGCGAGGGGATGGACGGCGTCCCGGTGGAGCAGGCGGGCGGGCGCCCGGACACCTGGGGCGAGCTGTGCCCCCGGTGCGAAGCCGAGGTCAAGCTCACCGCGCACGGCTTCTGACACCCCGCTAGACGGCATATGAAAGCGCATTAGTTTGTGAGTCGTGGGGGCCGCCCGGCCCCCACGACCACGAACGAGGAGACCGAAGATGTCCCACCTTGCCGACCGGCTCAACACCGTCCGCGTCTCGCTGCTGCTCGACTCGATCGCCGAGCGGCTGAACGAGTCGATCGAGGCCGACCAGGCGCCGTCCGCGCAGCCCCGTCCCCTGACGGCCGACGTCCTGGAGGCCGTGGACACCATCCTCACCGAGCTGTGGCCGCAGCAGTTCGAGCTGATGGCCAAGACCTGGCAGCCGAGCCCGGCCATGCAGGCCCTGGTGACTCTGGACAACTGGCGCAACGGGACCAACCAGTCGGTCGCCGACCTGCTCGGCGAGGTCATCAGCGGCGAGCACGCCGAGTGCTCCCCCTCGCACGGCTCCAACGTCCCGGCGCACTGCTCGGACCGGGCGCTCTAACCCCACATATGAGAGCGCATTAGTCGGGGGGTGCCCGGAGGCGCCCCCCGACCGCGCGAAGGAGGAGACATGGAGCCGACCACCGGCGCGACCGAGCGGCCCGCGCGGATGCTGACCAACAGCAACAAGGACCTGGCGCGGGACGGAATCTGGACCTTCACCCTGCCCGCCCTGGCCGCCGTCCTGCCCGATGGGCGAACGATCAAGACGTGCCCGGCGGCCGGGAAGTGCGCGGCCATCTGTTACGCCCGCAGCGGCTCCTACACCTGGGCCAACGTCAAGGCCGCCCACGTGCGCAACCTCGCCTACATCATCGAGGACCCGGACGGCTGGCAGCGGGCGATGACTGCCGAGCTCGCGCACAAGCGGTTCTTGGGTAAATCAGTACGTGTACATGATGCTGGTGACTATTTCAGCGACGACTACACCCGCCGGTGGCTGGAGATCATGCGTGCCACTCCCGGCACCTTCTTCTACAGCTACACCAAGGAAGTCAAGAGATTCCGGCGACTGGTGGAGCCGGACCCGCCGGAGAACTTCAAGTGGGTCTACTCCCTCGGCGGGCGCGAAGACACCCTGCTCGACCTCGGGCGCGACCGGACAGCCGACGTGTTCCCGGACGAGGAGTCGATCGCCGCCGCCGGAC
>DASRBM010000471.1:0-3654 GCA_035653635.1 Acidimicrobiales bacterium
GAGCTGCTGTCCGGACGAGACCCGGCAAACGGCAGGCAGCTCCGAGCCGGGCGCCGCGACGCGACGGCCGGCTTCGACCTCACGTTCTGCGCCCCCAAGTCGGTGAGCCTTCTCGGCATGCTCGCCCCTCGGGAGATCGCTCACGAGGTCGTGGCGGGGCACGAGGCCGCCGTCGACGACGCGACGGGCTTTCTCGATCGGGCTGCGATCGGCGTTCGCCGGGCCCGAGGAGGCGAGCAGCTCCGGCTCGGGGCCACCGGCGCCGCCGCCGGCGCATTCCTCCACCGCACGAGTCGGGCACTCGACCCTCACCTGCACACCCACCTCGTCGTCGCCAACGTGGCGCATGGCGTCGACGGGGATTGGTCTTCGCTCGACAGCCGACGCCTCTTCCGGCACAGCTCCGCCATTCGGGCCGTCTACCACGCACGCCTGAGGGCCGAGCTCACGGCGCGGCTCGGCGTGGCCTGGGACGTTCGCCCGTCGGGGATGGGCGACGTAGTGGGCGTCGACCCCGTCCTGCGCGGGCTCTTCTCGGGACGGTCGGCGGACATAGCCGAGCACCTGCACGGCCGCCGCCTTTCTTCTCGAGCTGGTGGAGCTCGGTCGAGGCGCATCACCGCGCTCGTCACGAGACCCCAGAAGGACCGCACCCGGAGCGTCGACGACCTGGTCGACGTCTGGCGTGCCAGTGCCCTCGAGCACGGCTTCCCTCCAGGAGAGCTGACACGCGTCGTGGGGCTCGGGCGAACGGGCTCGGCCAGGTTGGCCGCGCCCGAAGGGCTCGGCGCGTCGCGGCTCGTCGACGACGGCCTCGGCCCCGACTTGGAGCAGCTCGAACGACGCCTGCGCACCCTCGGCCGGTCCGGCCGCGAGCTGAGCCGGCCGCAGGTCCTGGCCGAGGTGGCCGCCTCGAGTGTCCGGGGGGCGTCGTCGACCGCGATCGATGCGTTTGCCGACGGCCTCGTCCACGCCGCAGGGAGCGCACCTGCCTCTCGTCAGGGGCGAGGCCAGGAACCGGGCAGCGAACGGCGCTGGCCCGGCGCCTCGCTGGCCGACGCCCTGGCGCGCGTCAGAGAAGGGGCGCTCTCCGGCCGCGAGCGGGTCCCTTCAGCACCCGGTTGGGAGGGCGTCGCCCTCCGCCAGGCGATCGATCGGGCGGCGACGGTTGGGACCCGTCGCGAGCCGGGGAGGGTCGTAGAGCTGCACCAGATCGACCTGGGGCGGTGACGGGAGCCGAAGGGCCAGGGGGCGGCGCCCCGCGACCGCGCCGGCCGGGACCACCGGGTGGCGGCCCGGCGATCAGCGCTGGCGCCCGGTGTCCCAGCCCGCCCCCCGGTCCCGAGCCGGAGCTGGTGTGGGAAGATCACGTGCGCGCTGTGTCGCCTGCCGCTCGGGGGCCACCCGCTCGGCCAACGTGGCGTGGGCGCGAACACGCTCGCCCGCCGGCCCGACGACCCGTTCGAGCTCGCGGCCTCGAAGGGACCGCCACGGCTCGCAGAGGTGTGAGGGGGAGAGCGGCACCCACGAGGGTCGGTTGCGCTCGTCGAAGGCGACGGCATGACCTGGGCTGCCCTGGGCGAGGGCATGGACGGGCAGCCGCCGGCGCCAGTGGCTCGAGACGCTGGCGCTCAGATGCGGACGGCCCCCGGTCACGAGGTCGAGGACCGGGCGGTCCCCGACGCTGCGGCCGGCCGTCACGCTTCGAGTCGGCACCTCGAGCTCGCCGGCGAGCTTCGAGAGGGAGTCGAGGGTGCGCACGTCACCGATGCCGGGGAGCACGAGAGTCGTACCGAAGAGCGACGGGAAGCCGTCGGCGTGTCCCGGCCATCTGCGGCGCGCCTGGGAGAGGTCCTGGAAGCAGGCGAGGGTCACGAGCCCCTGGCCGCCCCCCTCGCTCACGATCCCGGGCAGATCGGGGAGCGGGGCGATGTTGGCCAGCTCGTCGAGCGCGAGCAGGACCGTGCGGCCGGAGCCTCGGTGGTGGGTGGCGGCGGCCCTGGCGTAGGCGGCTCGACGGACGTCCTCGATCAGCCCGACGACCATCGGGGCGACAAGTGCCTGGTGGTGCGCGGGCACGGCCACGTAGATGGTGTCCGCGGAGTCCACGAACGCCGCGGGGTCGAAGGAGGGTCCCGTCGTGCTCTCGAGCGCCCGCTCCGAGCGGAACCCGCCGAGCGACCCGGAGGCCGTCGACCAGATGCCGCTCAGCTCGCGGGGGTCGGTGGCCACGATCCCGTCGAGCAGGTTCCGGGCCAGGTCTGCTCCCCGCCCCGGCTGCATGGCCAGGATCTGCTGGGCGGTGAGGGCCAGGCGCCGGTCGACCCAGGTGAGGACGGTCCTCATGTCGCCGCCGCCCAGCGCGGCGGCGTGAAGCAGGGGCGCCAGCAGGGATTCCGCCCGCTCCGTCCAGTGCGGATGGTCTGCCCGGGCGAAGCCCTCGGACGCTGCTCCACCGGCGGTCCGGACCAGGGTGCGGGCCGCCGAGAGCGAGCCGAGCCAGGTCCCGCAGGCCTGCAGCGGCGACCAGCGGACCTCCGGGAGCCCGACGCGGCCGTCGGTGGACCCGATCGGGTCGAAGACGCGACAGGTGCCGACTTCCGACCGCACCCCGACCGTGGCGTCGAGCACGTCGGGCTTGGTCGACGTGGAGACGACCGCGCCGGGCGCCGAGAGGACGTTGGGGACGACGATCGACGTCGTCTTGCCGGCACGCGGCGGTCCGAGCACCATCACGGACTGCTCCGGAGCGGCGAAGCACCAGCCGTTCCGGTCGTGCCCGAGGTACACGCCGTTCGAGCGTCGCCGAAGCGCGTCGAGCGCCGCGCGGGGGGCGAAGACGGCCGAATCGGGTGGTTCCGGGAAATTTTTTTCGGGCACCGGGGATCGGACCTCCGTACGTCTCCGAGCCGCCTGCGGGCGCTCGTCGCAGACGTATGCAACACGAACCCGTGTCACGAGAGCGGCAAGAATCCTTGCAGAGCAACGGTTTTCGCGCCGATGGCCGCATGGATGGCCGGCGCGGCTTGGATTCGCTACCCGCCGCGAGGGCGTCGCGCGCCGCGGACCGCGCCTCCGTGCGCGTCGGCGGAAGGCCGCACAATGCTTGACCTGCGGCGCGAAAGCCATTTGGCTGTACAGATGGCGTATCGCTGAGGAGGGCGATCCGTGAACAAGTCTCAACTCGTCCGAGCGGTGAGCGAGTCGACATCGTCGTCTCGCCGCGCCGTCGAGGACGTGGTCGAGGCGATGTTCGATGTGATCGTCTCCGAGGTTCGGTCCGGGCGAAAAGTCACGGTCTCAGGGTTCGGCTCGTTCAACCCCATCGACCGTGGTCCCCGCGTGGGTCGAAATCCACGGACCGGTGCAGTTGTACCGATCCCTGCGTCGAAAGGAGTCCGGTTCGCCACCGGTTCGGCGTTCAAATCGGCGTTGAACCCCAAGGAGGGAGAAGCGATGGCAGTCAGGAAGGCAGCTAGCAAACGCTCGGCCCGGAAGGCTCCCGCTCGCAGGACGGCGGCTCGGAAGTCGACGGGCAAGCGGACGACCAAGAAGGCGCCGGCCCGCAAGCGGACGGCCCGGAAGTCCACGGCCAAGAAGAGCACGGCCAAGAAGGCTCCGGCCCGCAAGCGGACGGCCCGGAAGTCCACGGCA
>DASRBM010000472.1:0-2790 GCA_035653635.1 Acidimicrobiales bacterium
TACGGTTCGCTCGAGCACGACGGTGTGCACTACGGCCAGAAGGCGCACTCGTGGCGCGGACTGTTCCCCCTGCCGCACCTCGTCGACGAGCCGTTGACGGTCGCGCTCGCCATCGACCCCGGAGACGCTTCGGACGAGGAACAGCTCCGCTCGAACGGCTGGCAGCTGGCCGACCCGGCGCGGGTTGCCGCGACCCCGGACGCCTACCGGCGCTTCGTGCGCGGCTCGCGCGGGGAGATCGGCGTGGCCAAGAGCGGGTACGTGGCCAGCCGCACAGGCTGGGTGAGCGACCGCAGCGCCTGCTACCTGGCCTCCGGACGCCCGGTCGTCGCCCAGGACACCGGGCTTTCCGACCACCTGCCGGTCGGCGAGGGGCTGTTGTGCTTCACCGAGGTGGAGGAGGCGGCCGACGCGCTCGCCCGTGTCCGGGCCGACTACGGACGGCACCGGCGGGCCGCGCTCGAGCTCGCCGGCGCCGTGTTCGACTCCGACCACGTGCTCGGTGCCCTCCTCGAGCAGGCGGGCGCGGTGACATGACCGGGATGGAGGTGCTGCAGCGCCGCCGTTCGGCCCGGGCTTCGAGCTTCGCGCTCCACACCCTCCGGGCCCGGGGCCGGGACGGGAGTGTCCTCGAGCTCGTGGCCAAGGACCTGTCGCCGGGCTCCATGCTCGATGAGGCGCGCCGCGTCCGACCGGAATTCCTCATGGACGCGTCGCGCGAGGCGGGCGTCTACCGCCACGTCCTCGATCCGGACCGCCACGGGACACCCCGCTGCGTGGCGGTGGAAGAGGGGACGGCTGGACCGGTGCTCGTCTTGGAGCACGTCCGTGGCGCGCCCCTCGAGGAGCTCGCCACCGGCCCGCCGTGGCTGCAGGCGGGCCGGTGGCTGGCGTCGTTCCAGACGGAACGCTTCGCCGGGCCGGAGCCGGGCCCCGAGGTCGGCTTGCTCGTCTACGACGACACCTACTTCGCCCGATGGCCGGAACGGGCCGTCGAGATCACCCGTCGCCAGGGGCACGCAGCCGCAGCCGACATCGCCGCGCTCCACCGGTCGTACGACGCGGTGACGGCGCTGCTGCGGGCCCAGCCACGGGTGCTGGTCCACGGCGACTTCCATCCGTCGAACATCGTGGTGAGCGAGGACGACGCCCGCATCTGCGTGGTCGACTGGGAGATGGCGGGCCGGGGCCCGGTACTGCTCGATCTGGCCGCCCTCACCTCGGGAGCGTGGAAGCCGGCGCGCCGGGACGCGGTGGTGCAGGCATATCGCGACGCGCTCGGCGGGAACCTGGCCGACTGGGCCCACGACGACGCGTTCGCACCGGCGCTCGAGGCCTGCCGGATGCACCTGGCCATGCAGTGGCTCGGGTGGGCGGTGGCGTGGGAGCCCGAGCCCCGCCGCCGCTACGACTGGGCCGCCGTGGCGCTCGACAGCGCCCGGCGCCTCGGGATGTGAGGTGACCGCACCGATGCACGACGACGGCCACGACCGCTACGACACACAGGGGAAGGACATGGACCAGGACCGGTTCCTCATCGTCAACGCCGACGACTTCGGCCGCACCAGCGGCGTCAACAAGGGGATCGTGCGCGCCCATCGCGACGGCGTCGTGACGAGCGCCAGCCTGATGGTGCGCTGGCCCGGTTCCGACGAGGCGGCGACCTATGCCCGCGAGCAAGGCCTGCCCGTCGGCCTGCACCTCGACCTCGGTGAGTGGGTGCGCAGTGCCGAGGGCTGGGAGCCCGTATACCAGGTGGTGCCGACCGACGACGCCGGCGAGGTGGCGCGCGAGGTGGGCAATCAGCTCGGGCGGTTCCACAAGATCATGGGACGCACACCGACCCACATCGACAGCCACCAGCACGTGCATCTCGACGAGCCGGTGCGCTCGGTGGTGGCCGACTTCGCCTCGCGGCTCGGCATCCCCGTGCGGATGCATACCAGCGGCATCGGCTACTGCGGCAGCTTCTACGGGCAGGACGCCGAAGGCGCTTCGTACACGGAAGGGATCAGCTTCGAGGCCTTCGTCGGGCTGGTCGACTCGCTGGCGCCCGGCGTGACGGAGTTGTCGTGCCACCCGGGCGAGGCCGACGAGGTGGATCTGGGCTACACCGACGAGCGCCAGCTCGAGCTGGCCGTCCTGTGCGACACCCGGGTGGCGCCCGAGCTCAGCCGGCGAGGGGTGACGCTCGTGTCCTTCGACGACCTCCGCCGCAACAGTGCCGGCGTGTTCGAACTGCGCGCCGACCTGCGCCCGCCGATGGCCCCGTCGGAGGACGGGGAGCCGTCGGTACCGGTCGGCTGGGACATCCGGCTGACCAGGGCCGGCACGTTCGACGTCGGGGTCTGAGGAGCCGGCGACTCAGCAGGTCGCCCCCGGTGGGGCGATCCCGGCCATGATCGTCGATCCGCTCGGACCGGGGAATTCGTAGACGGCCACGCCACACCCCGGCGTGCCCCACCCGCCGGCGGGCATCCACAGGCCGACCGGACTGACGCCGGCGACGACGAACCCCGTCGGACGCGGGAACGTCTCGTTGCAGATGTTCACCTCGCCACCCGACAGCACGAGCACCTCGTAGGTGGGGACGGCCTGGTCGATCGCTGCGCAGCCGGTGCTCAACGCGGTCATCAGCGGGATGACGACGTCGGGCGTGCCGGCGGGCAGCGGCTCGCTGATGTTCGTCGGATCGTCGAAGACGTAGATCGAGTCGCTCGACGTCGCCGCCGATGCGGGCGCCGCATCGAGGATCGCTGCCGTCGCGCCGGCGATCACCAACGCCGCCGC
>DASRBM010000473.1:0-2375 GCA_035653635.1 Acidimicrobiales bacterium
GGGATGAGCCCGCCGCCCACACCTCCCCCGGCACGCACCCAGCGTTCCCCACTCCCCGGGGTCGTGCCGAAGGCAGTTTCGACCGCCCAACGCGCGTTGTCAAGCGTGTGCAAGCGCTCTGAGCAGCACTTTTGACACGTCGCGGATTCATCGGGCCGGAGTCCACACCATGGTCGGCGAGGGGTAGTGATACCGCCACCGATGGTCACCGTCGTTGTGGTCGTCGGGCACGGCTCGCTCTTTGCGCGGGCGGTTCTCAGGAGAGAGAGAAGGAGAAGTCGAGTGCCTGGCCGGACGAGCCGGTGAACGCAACCTCGAGCCCCGTGGGGGCCGACGCGGTCCTGGCGAAGCGCAGGATCCCCGTCGGCGTGGACGAGCCGGTGAAGTCCGCTGCCCCCTGCTCGCTCTGGCCGCCCCACGCGAGCGAGGCCGACTGGTACGACACCTGCACGTCGCCGCCCGATGACGCCAGGGTCACGAGCGCTACCGAGAGGTCGCCGTAGCTCACCACGTAGCCGAGCTGGACGGTGAGGCCGTGGAGCGTCTGCCCGACGTTCTCGGTCGGCGACAGCACCACGGGCCGGCCGTCGTAGGTGAAGTCGACGACCTTCCACCGCCCCTGTTCGAGCGCCACGGTCACCGGCCCCGAGATGGTGTCGGTCGACGAGCCGGAGCCCTTCGGCCCCGTCACCGACGTGTGGAGGGTCGCCGAACCGCTGAGCACGACCGAGCCGGGGGACGGCTCACCGGCCGGTGAGAAGGTGTCGGCCGTCACGTCGACGGTCGTCGTGGCGCCTCGGGCATGGTCGATGTCGGCCACGTCGACGAGCACCCCGGCCAACGCTTCGGGCCCTTTGTCGGACACCGCCAGCAAGGTGTTCACGTCCTGATGGGACAGGGCCGACAGGTACGCCTGGAGCGCTTGCTCGGCGCCCGTGGCCGCGCCGGGCCCGCTGTCGACCGGGACCGTGCCCGGCGAGGTCGTGGTGGTCGCGCCCGCCGCCGTGCCGCTCGGCGCGAGGGCCGTCGTCGACGTCGATGCTCCACTGGGGCCGATGGTGAGGGCCCGGCCCGAGGAGCGCTGGCTCGTGGTCGCCGACGGGGAGGTGCTTCTGCCGCACGAGCTCGCGAGCAGCAGTGCGACGGCGCCGAACACGATGCCGGCGCGATGCGAACAGCGATGGCGGGGGAGGGCAGAGGACATCGAGGGAAATGTCGAGGACGCAGGGCCGGCCGAGGAACGCCCGCCGACCAAGGACCTGGCGCGGCATCGGGCCGGAAACGGCCGGAAGGGGCCCCGCTGGGCCCCTTCCGGCGCGTCACCGCGGGCCGATCGGCCCGTGGACTGCGTGTGCCCGCGGCTCAGGCCGCCGGGGTGCAGGGGTTGCCCTGCGCGCCCTGCAGGGCGGTGAGGTTGCTCTGCAGCTGGCTGGGGTAGCCCGAAGGGTTGCTCTGGCTGGGGGTGCTCAGGATGACGTTGTTGCCGCCACTGGTGTCGTAGGCCGCACCGTTGCCACAGCCGACGATGCCGCCGTCGACCGAGGACACGCCGGCGTAGCCGGTGATGGCCCCGCCGTTGCCCTGGGCGATGATGTAGCCGCTCTGGCTGGCCGCGCTGCCGTAGAGCGTGACCGTGCCGGTCTCGGCCGGAGTGCTCGGGCACGCCTGCACGACGCCGGACCCGTCCTGGCTGACCGACCCGCCCACGGGGGCGGCACCGCACTCGCTCGGGACGCCGCTCGCGAAGGCGCTCGCGCTGGTGAGGGCCACGCCGCCGCCGATGGAGGCAACCAGAAGGCTGCCGGTGAGGAACTTCCGCATTCGATTCTCCTTGAAAACGCTGGGATCAAGAAAAGGAATGCGATGCACGATGTGTCCGCTGCTGCGCAGAGAGACTGCCGCCGTGTGATCGACAGGTCCGCCAGGTTGCCGACGTTTTCCGCCGTCGACGAGTGGTCTTCCGCCCAGACCTTGGATGTATCCGCCGTACATCGCCGAGATGGTGCACCTCGGTGCGTTGCTCCCGCAGTCCTCCTCTCCGCCCCCGAGGATCCTTCAACTGCGGCACAAGCGGCGCCGGAAGAGGCAGTCGGGATGAGCCCGCCGCCCACACCTCCCCCGGCACGCACCCAGCGTTCCCCACTCTCCGGGGTCGTGCCGACGGCAGTCTCGACCGCGTCGCGCGCGTTGTCAAGCCATGGCGAGCACTGATTGCGGCTGTCGTAAGGCACCTTACCAACGCCGGGGGCGTCGGGTGGTAAAGGCATCACCACGCGTCATTCCTGTTGAGGAGTGAAGGTGTAGCGGTTCACGACGCAGGCTTGCCGAGTACGAAGCCCAGGTTCATGTGGGTCGCCTTTAGCCGACCGAGGCTG
>DASRBM010000474.1:0-5213 GCA_035653635.1 Acidimicrobiales bacterium
CCGACGGTCGACGAGCTCGTGGCGCGACTGGCCGGTGCCGGTGTCGAGGCCCGGCCGGAAGAGATCGTGACCTCGGCGCAGGCGGCGGCCGGCCTGCTCGATCCCGGCACCACCGCCTTCGCCTGCGCCGAGACGGGGGTCGTCGAGGCACTCAACGCCCGCGGTGTCACCGTCGTCGGGGAGGGTCCCGCCGACGCCGTCGTCGTCGGCTGGACGCGGCAGTTCGACTTCACCCTCCTCGACGTGGCCGCCGGACTCGTGCGCGCCGGGGCGCGCTTCGTCGGCACCAACGAGGACGCCACCTTCCCGACACCCGATCGCCTCCTGCCCGGTGCCGGTTCCGTGCTCGCCGCGGTGGCGACGGCCGCGCAGGCACAGCCCGAAGTGGCCGGCAAGCCGCACCGGCCGATGGTCGACCTGCTACACGCCCGGGCCGGCGAGGTCGGTCTCGTCGTGGGCGACCGGCCGTCCACCGACGGGCTCCTGGCCGAGCGGCTCGGTGCGCCGTTCGCGCTGGTGCGGTCGGGAGTGACCGGCGGCGACGGCCGCGAGCCGATGGTCGTCAACCCACACATCGACGCCCCCGATCTCGCCGCCGTGGTCGAACGACAGCTGGCGTAGGCACGCAACAGCGTCGTGAGATGGGCCGATGCCCCTTGCTGGGGCTACCGGGCCGCCCTAGCGTTCCCCGCATGGCACAGACCGACGGTTTGAAGCGCTACTTCGAGGCCGCTCTGGCCCTGACCCAGATCACCCGCGCCCGCGCCGAGGAGGTCGTTCGGGACCTGATCCAGACGGGCGAAGTCCAGACGTCGCAAGCACAGGACTGGGTGGAGGACCTCGTACGCACGAGCCGCCAGCGGTCCGAGGCGTTCGTCACCACCGTGGGCAGCGAGGTGCGCAAGCAGCTCGGCGATCTCGGCATCACCAATGTCGACGACATCGCCAAGCGGGTGGCCGAGATCCTCGACAAGGCGGAGACGGCCGCCCGGCGCGCCACCGGGCGCCGCAGTCCGGCTCGCCGCCGGCCGGCGACGAAGTCGGCTGCGAAGAAGACCGCGGCCAAGAAGACGACCGCGAAGAAGGCACCGGCGAAGAAGACCGCGGCCAAGAAGAGCGCGGGCGGGCGGGCCTGAGTCCCTCTCGCCGGCGGCTCGACACCGAGCTCGTCCGGCGCGGTCTGGCCGCCTCGCGCGAGGAGGCGCGAGCGCTGGTGGAGGGGGGCGTCGTCCTCGTAGGTGGGGCCCCGGCCGACAAGCCGAGCCGGCTGGTCGCCGGTGGCGACGCCCTCGTCGTCGTCGGACCCGGGCGCCGTTTCGTATCGCGCGGTGGCGACAAGCTCGCAGCCGCCCTCGAACAATTCGCCCTCGACGTGTCGGACGTCCGTGCCCTCGACGCCGGGGCCTCCACCGGCGGGTTCACCGACTGTCTGCTGCAAGCCGGCGCGGCCACGGTCACGGCTGTCGACGTCGGTTACGGCCAGCTCCACCCCAAGCTGCGCGGCGACAGGCGCGTCCGGGTGTTCGAACGGACGAACATCCGCTCGGCCACGCCCTCCGAGGTCGGCGGCCCGTTCGGGCTCGTCGTCGCCGACCTGTCGTTCATCTCCCTCGTCACCGTCGTGCCCCGGCTGGCCGGGGACCTGGCCGAGCCGGGGGCGCCCCTCGTCCTGCTCGTGAAGCCCCAATTCGAGGCGGGGCGGGCCGAAGTGAGCAAGGGCCGCGGCGTGGTGCGAGACCCCGAGGTGCGGCGCCGTACGCTCCACGAGGTGGTTGCCGCGCTGCTCGACACGGGAGCGACCATCATGGGGGCGATGGCGTCTCCCGTCCTCGGCCCCGCAGGCAACATCGAGTTCTTCCTCCACGCTGTCGCCCACGGCGGATCCGGCGGGCTGCACGGCGCCGGCATCGACGCCGCCCTCCACGCCGCGGTCGCCGAGTCGCCGGGAGCGCTCTGACATGGCGCGCGTCGCCTTCGTCGTCCATCCCGAACGGCCCCAGGCCGCCGCGGCAGCGGTGGCGGCCGAGCACTGGCTGGCAGGCGCCGGCCACGACGTGGTGCGGGTGGCCGACGCGGCCACGGAATTGCCGGCCGGCGAGGTGGATCTCGCCGTGAGCCTCGGCGGCGACGGCACCATGCTCCGCACCGTATCGCTCGCCGCCGGTCGGGGAGTGCCCGTGCTCGGGGTGAACCTCGGCCGGCTCGGCTACCTCACCGAGGTGGAGCCGACCGGGCTCGACAAGGCGCTCGAGCGCTTCCTCGACGGCGACTTCCAGATCGAGGAGCGAATGACGCTCCAGGTGACCGTCGAGCACGCCGAAGGGGTCACGCCCCTGCGCCCCGCCCTCAACGAAGCCGTGGTGGAGAAGACGGTGCCCGGACACACCGTACGGGTGGCGGTCTCCATCGCCGGCCGCTCCTTCGTCACCTACGCGGCGGACGGGATGCTCGTGTGCACGCCGACGGGCACCACCGCCTACAACCTGTCGGCGCGCGGTCCCATCCTGAGCCCGTGTCTGCGCGCCTTCGTGGTGACGCCGCTGTCGCCCCACATGCTCTTCGACCGCGCGCTTGTGGTCGAGCCCGAGCAGTTCGTGCGGGTGGAGGTCCTCGGCCCCCGTCCGGCCGTGCTCGTGGTCGACGGCGAGAGCGTGGCCACCTTGTCCGAGGGCGACGCCATCAGCTGCCGCGAAGGCGCCACGCCGGCGCGTCTCGTGACCTACGGCGACCGCGACTTCCACGCCATCCTCCGCGCCCGCTTCGGGCTCGCCGATCGCTGAGGCGCCGGTGCTCGTCGAGCTGCAGGTGCGCGACCTCGGCGTGATCGAGCACGCCGTGCTCACCCTCGGTCCGGGCATGACGGCGCTCACGGGCGAGACGGGTGCGGGCAAGACGCTCGTGGTCGAGGCCCTGTCGCTGCTGCTCGGGGGGCGCGCCGACCCGGTGCTCGTGCGTCCCGGCGCCACCGAGGCGCTCGTCGAGGGGCGCTTCCTGGACGAGCACGAAGAGGAGCACATCCTGGCCCGGGCCGTGCCCACGAGCGGGCGCTCGCGCGCCTGGGTCGACGGCCGCATGGCCACCATGTCCGCCCTCGCCGAGATGGGCGCGGTGCTCGTCGACCTCCACGGCCAGCACGCGCAGCAGTCGCTGTTCGAACCGGCCGCCCAACGCCGCGCACTCGACGCCTTCGGCGCGGTGCCGCTCGCGGCCATGGCCGAGCTCCAGCGCACGCGGCGGCGGCTGCAGGCGGAGCTCGAGGGCCTCGGCGGCGACGACCGGGCCCGCGCCCGCGAGGTCGACCTGCTGCGCTACCAGCTGGCCGAGATCGACGACGCACGCCTCGACGACCCGGGCGAGGACCGGCGGCTGGCCGAGGAGGAGGAGCGCCTGGCCGAGGCCGCCGCCCACCGCCAGGCGGCGGCCGACGCGCTGGGGGCGCTCGCCGGCGAGGACGAGGACGGAGCCGTGGACCAGCTGGGCGCCGCCGTGGCCCTCCTCGGTGACCGGGGGCCGCTCGCCGCTTTCGCCGCCCGGGCCGCGTCGGTGCAGGCCGAGGCGCTCGACCTCGCCTCGGAACTACGGAGCGTCGTCGACACCTGGGAGGACGACCCCGAGCGTCTCGAGGCCGTGCGGACCCGGCGGCAGCAGCTGCACGATCTCGCCCGCAAGTACGGCGAAGGCGTCGCCGGGGTCCTCGCCTTCGCCGGAGAGGCCCGCGCCCGCCTGGCCGAGCTCGAGTCGGTCGAGACCCGGGCAGCGGCGCTCGCTTCCGAGCTCGCCTCGGTGGAGGGCGCGCTGGCGGCCGAGCGGGCAGTGGTGGGGGCGTCGCGGCGCCAGGCCGCCCCCCGGCTGGCCGCCGCGGTCGAGCGGCGCCTTCGTGACCTGGCCATGCCCCGGGCCCGCCTGCAGGTGGAGGTGGGCGACGAGGATCCTGGGGACGACGTCGTCTTCGAGCTCGGCGCCAACCCGGGCGAGGCGGTGCTGCCGCTCGCCAAGGTGGCCTCGGGCGGCGAGCTGGCCCGGGCCATGCTGGCGCTGCGCCTGGAGCTGTCCGACGCGCCGCCCACCATGGTCTTCGACGAGGTGGACGCCGGCATAGGCGGCGAGGCCGCCGTGTCGGTCGGGCGCTCGCTGGCCGAGCTCGCTCGCCGGCATCAGGTGCTGGTGGTGACGCACCTCGCCCAGGTGGCCGCCTTCGCCGACCGCCAGCTCGTCGTGCGCAAGGACCTCGTCGGTGCCGGTGGTGCCGAGAGGGAGCGCACCGTCGCCTCGGTCATGCCCGTCGACGGCGACGCGCGGGTCACCGAGCTGGCCCGCATGTTGTCGGGTACACCCGAGTCCGACGCCGCCCGGCGCCATGCCGAGGAGCTGCTCGAACGGGTCTCCGCCTTCCACCGCTAGGGTCGGGGCGTGGTGTACCGTCGAGCGATGCCCGGACGGAGCCGGACGTGACGAAATTCGTGTTTGTCACCGGCGGCGTCTCCTCCTCCCTCGGCAAGGGTCTCACCGCCTCCTCGCTCGGTCGCCTGCTCAAGTGCCGCGGACTGCGCGTCACCATGATCAAGCTCGACCCGTACATCAACGTGGACCCGGGCACCATGAACCCGTTCGAGCACGGCGAGGTGTTCGTCACCGAGGACGGGGGGGAGACCGACCTCGACCTCGGCCACTACGAGCGGTTCATCGACGAGAACCTGCACCGCGACTCGAACGCCACCACCGGATCGATCTATTCGTCGGTCATCGCCAAGGAGCGTCGGGGCGACTACCTGGGCAAGACCGTGCAGGTGATCCCGCACGTGACCGACGAGATCAAAGAGCGCATCCTGCGCCTGTCGTCGGACCGGGTGGACGTGGTCATCGTCGAAGTGGGCGGCACCGTGGGCGACATCGAGATCGTCCCCTTCCTCGAGGCGATCCGGCAGTTCCGCCACGACGTCGGACGCGACAACGTCTGCTACGTCCACCTGACGCTCGTGCCGTACATCCCCACGGCCGGCGAGATGAAGACCAAGCCGACCCAGCACTCGGTGAAGGAGCTGCGCGAGATCGGCATCCAGCCCGATGTCGTGCTGTGCCGTGCGGACCGTCCGATTCCCGAGAGCGATCGGCGCAAGATCGCGCTCTTCACCAACGTCGCGCCGGAGGCGGTGATCCCGGCGCTCGACACCGATTCGATCTACAAGATTCCGCTCGCGCTGCACCGCGAGGGC
>DASRBM010000475.1:0-6741 GCA_035653635.1 Acidimicrobiales bacterium
ACCTACGCCCGGGCCGGCCATCTGCCCCCGTTGCTGGTCGAGCCCGGGCGCCCGCCGCGCCGGCTGACGGCGGCGGGGGGACCTCCCCTCGGCACCGGACCGCTCACCCTCGACGAGGAGAGCGTGGAGCTCCAACCCGGCGCCGTCGTCGCCCTCTACACCGACGGTCTGGTGGAGCGACGCGACGCCGACATCGACGCCGGCATCGACGCGCTGGCCGAACGCCTCCGCCGTCCGCCGCCGGCCCTCGAGGAGCTCCCCGACGCGCTGGTGGAGGTGCTGCTGCCCGAGGGGCCCGATGACGACGTGGCCATGTTGCTCGCCCGCGTCCCCCTCGACGAGCCGGCCCAGCGCTCGGTCCGTTGGCCGGTAGAACCACAACGCACCGCCGTGCAGGATGCCCGCGAGGCGTGTGCGCGGACGCTCGCCGAGTGGGGCATCGTCGGGGAGCTCGCCAGTGACGTGGTACTCGTCGTGAGCGAACTGGTGACGAACGCCGTGATGCACGGCCGGGCGCCCATCTCGCTGCACATGCGGGCCACCTCGCACCAGCTGGTGCTCCAGGCGGAGGACGCCGAGAGCTACCTGCCGCGCAAGCTGCGCCCCACGCTCGACGACGAGCACGGCCGGGGGCTGCAGGTCGTGGCCCTGCTCGCCGAACGATGGGGGGCGCGTCCGACGCCGACGGGGAAGTGCGTCTGGTGCGTGTTCCCCCTGGCGCGCGGCCGTGCCTCGGCACCCTCTCCGCCGCGACGCGCTCGGCCGGGCATGGAGCGTTCGCCGGCCGACGCGCCGATGACCCCGGCGGACCGCTCAGGGGCGTAACACGGGCAGGAGCATCTCGCGCAGCCACTCGTCGAGGTCACCGGGAGGCGGGGCGATGATGCAGATGGCGACGATCCGCCCCATCCACTGGGCCAGTCGGGCGGGGTCGGCCTGCCGCAGCATGCCCGCCTCGATGGCCCGGGCCATGAGGGGGGTGACGACGCCGGCCGCGTAGTCGACGGTGGCGGCAGCCGATCGCGTCATGACGGCGCCGACGAAGGCGGGCTCGTCGTGCAGCAGCCGGGCGAGGACGGGGTGGGTCGAGGCGAAGCGGACGAAGCGGGCGGTGAGCGCCACCACTTCCTCCGGGCCGGCCCGGCGCGCCACCAGATCGCCGAACTCGTCGAAGAAGCGGTAGGCCTCCCGCGCCAGCAGCGCCCACGCCGCCTGTTCGATCGAGCCGAACTGCTTGTAGAGCGTGGAACGGGCCACGCCCATCTGGCGGGCCACGTCGGTCATGGTCGTGCGGGCGAGGCCGTGGCGGGCCAGGCAGACCGACAGCGCGTCGAGGGCCCGGTCCGCCTGCGCCGGCGGCCGGGCCGGCAGCTGGCCGAGGAGGGCGTGGAGGGGCCCGGCGTCGCTCACCGCGGTGCCGATGCCCGTAGTCCGCTCGTCGGAAGCCTGCGCCGTCACGCGACGGGCCGGAAGCGTTGGTCCCGCGTGCGGGAGCCGATCCAGCGATGCACGTCGATGAACGTGCGCCGGTTGAGGGCGTGGGGCACGAAGCGGAACCCCTGGCGGACCGCCGCGGCCAGTCCCCGCAGCTGTGCCGCGTCGGCGGGGGTCCACCGCACGCCGAAGCGCCGGCGCACGGTCCGGGGAAGGCACCCGCGCACGAGGATCTCGGCCGCCGGCGCCATGACCGGTTCGACGATGCCCCGCACGAGCGACGGGCCGAAGGTCCGCCCGGGCACGTCGGCCAGCCGGTAGCCCATGGCGGCGGCCGCGGCCGGGTTCATCTCGAGCACCTCGGCACACACGTATTCGAACTTGGCGCGAAAGGCCCGGTAGTCGGGCGGCACCGGGCGCTCGCTGACGCCATAGCGGCGGTACCAGGTGACCGTCTCGGCGTAGAGCTGGTCCTCGGCCTCGGGGGAGAGTTCCTGGAGATGGAACAGCTCCACCGAGCGGAAGATGTTCCAGGTGAAGGTGGCGTGCGCCCACCAGAACGTCTCCGGTTCGAGCGCGTGGTAGCGGCGCCCAGCGTCGTCGTCGCCCTTTATGGCGCGATGGAGGTCGCGCACGGCCCGTCCCCGGCCGGACTCGTCACCGTCGAAGATCGTCGCCCAGATCTGGGGGATCGAGCGCCGGATGCGGGCGAAGGGATCTTCGAAGAAGGCCGAGTGCTGGGCCACACCGGCGCCGATGGCGGGATGCAGGAGCTGCAACAGGCCGGTGGAGCTGCCCGGCAGCATGGAGCGCCAGTCGCCGGCGTAGCGCCAGAGCAGGGACTGCGGCCCGAGGGGCGCCCCGGCGGCTTGTGGCGACATATCGGACACTCAACCACAATGTGACCGATCTGTCGATGACCGGTCGGTCGTTCAGTGGCCTTGCGACCACGGACCGACGCCGCTGACCCGGTCGGGCCGGATCCGCAGCACCCACCCCGGCGGCGGATCGTCCATGGGTGGGAACCGGACGCCCGGCCCGAGGTAGACCTCGGCCAGGCGCTGCAGGAGCTCGGGAGCCCCGCCCTCGGCGACGAGGGCCGTGCCGTGGACCACCAGGTAGTGGGCGAGTCCCTGGGCGCTCGTCCCCCCGGTCTCGAGCGACAGCGCCACGCGCGGGTCACGCCGCACGTTCTCGAGCTTGCGCCACGCCCCGAGGTGGCCCGACACGATGTCGTCGCCGTCGATGCCCACCCACACGATCGTGACCTGGGGACGGCCGTCGGGCTCCAAGGTCACGAGGTGGGCGAGATGGCCGCCGGCGATCGCCTCGCGGACTGACGGCGTGAGCACCCCATTGCTGTCCATGGACAACAGTGGAGCACTTGACTCCCGTGGAGAAGAGGCGGATTCTCCGGCGAACGCGCCGGGCGCCTCGACCACGCCTATCTAGACTGCCTCCGTGGCACGCATCGTGGCGATCGCCAACCAGAAGGGGGGCGTGGCCAAGACGACGACGGTCCACGCGCTCGGATTCGCCCTGGCCGAGCGGGGGCGGCACGTCCTGCTCGTCGACCTCGACCCGCAGGCCTGCCTGTCGTACTCGGTCGGCGCCGATCCCGATTCGCTCGAGCGCTCGGTCCACGACGTCTTCGTGCGCAAGATGAAGGTGGCGGACGCCCGCCGCCCTGTGGCCGGCACCGACGGTCTCGACATCCTGCCGGCGACCATCGACCTGGCCGGCTCCGAGGTGCATCTGCTCACCCGCACCGGGCGCGAGCACGTGCTCGCCCGGGCGCTGGCACCGGTCGCCGACGAGTACGACGCCGTGCTCGTGGACTGCCCGCCGTCGCTCGGCGTCCTCACCATCAACGGCCTGAGCGCGGCGCACGAGGTGGTCATCCCGCTCCAGTGCGAAGCGCTCAGTCACCGCGGTGTCGGGCAGTTGCTCGAGACCATCGACGACGTCCGCCTGTTCGCCAACGCGGACCTGGCAGTGCGCGGCATCATCGCCACCATGTACGACGAGCGCACCCGCCACGGTCGCGAGGTCCTGCAGGACGTGCACACCCGGTACGGCCTCACCGTGCTCGAGCCGCCCGTGCGCAAGTCGATCCGCTTCGCCGAGGCGCCCGACCGTGGGCGCTGCATCCTCCAGCATGCGCCGGGCTCCCAGGGTGCGGAGGCCTACCGGGCCATCGCCGCCGGACTCGACCAGGCCTGGCACGCCGTGCCGGGCGCGGTCTGACGCCGGCGGGGGATCCGGCATGCCACGCGCCAGCGACTCGCCCGACCCGCTCGGCAAGCGGGCGCTGTTCTGGGCCCCGGCCACCCGCGAGGAAGAGCCGCCGCGTCGCAATGGCGACGTACCTGTCGCCGGCAAGCGCGCCCTCTTCTCGGCCGTGGGTGCCGAGGGACCGCAGCCGGGCGCCAGCCGTCCTCCGGTGCCGGCGAGCGGGCCAGGCGGCATCCTGCCGCCGGTGACGCTCCACTGCTCGTCGTGTGGCACGCGCAGCGAGGTGGACGTGGTCCGCTACCTCGGTCTGCACGTGCCGTTCTTCCTGTGGCGGCCGGGGCGGGGCTTCACCAGATTCATGAACTGCCCGGCGTGTCACCGGCGCACCTGGCAGAGCGCGTCGTGGACGCCGTGGTCGGCGGACTGAGACGCTGCTCCGCTCTGCGACTCCTCTGCTGATGCTCGCCAGCGTCACCACCTGGTTGCAGCATTTCCACGGGCCGAGCGCCTATCTGCTGTGCGGCGCGCTCGTCTTCGCCGAAGCCGGGATCCTGCTCGGATTCGTCATCCCCGGGGAGACCGCCGCGCTGGTCGGCGGCGCCCTCGCCTCCTTCGGGCACGTGAATCTCGTCGTCATGCTCGTGGTCATCATCGGCTGCGCCATCGCCGGCGACTCGACGGGCTACGAGGTGGGCAAGTGGCTCGGTCCCTGGCTGCTCCAGCGCCGCCCGCTCAAGGGCAGTGCCCGGGTGCGGAAGGCCGAGGAGCTCATCCGCCGCTACGGCGGGCCCGCCGTGCTGCTCGGCCGATGGGTGGCACTCGCCCGGGCCCTCGTGCCCGGCATCTCGGGCATGAGCGGTATGGCGTACCGGACGTTCCTCACCTTCAACGCCATCGGCGGCATCTTGTGGGGGACGACCTTCGTCATGATCGGCTACGCCGCCGGTGCGTCGTACCAGCAGGTGGCGCGCACGGTCGGCATCTACGCACTGATCGGTGTCGGCGCCCTCATCGTCGTCTTCGTCGTGGTGCGCAAGGTCCACGAGCACCGGCGGCTGCGGGCGTCGGGTGCCGTGGAACACGACACAGCGGGCTGAGGTCGCGCCTCAGTTGGAGGCGGTGGACAGCACCCAGCTGTTGACCGCCATGCCGGTGCCGCAGGATGCGGTTGTGGCGACCGAGCACGAGTCGATACCTGCCGCCGAGTAGTCGTTGAAGGACACTTGCGCCGCGACGAGGTTGTTGGAAGGTCCGCAGCTCCCGCTGCTGCACGTGTAGAACGCGACCACCCTGGTGCTCGCCGAGGCAGGGTTGTAGGTCGTGCTGCAGGTCACGGCGAACGTCGTCCCGTTGACCGGGAGCCCCGAGAGGCAGGCGTTCGGGCCCGACGGCACCGAGTACTCGTAACGCGCCTGTTGCACGGCGATCTCGGTGGCGGAATTGGCGCCGAATTCGAGCGATCGCTGGCCCTTCAGCGCCACCGAGTTCTTCACGTTGTTGGTCGTCTGCGTGGCCAGGGCGACGACGACCAGGGAGATGGCGACCAGGAAGATGAGCGCCAACAGCAAGGTTGCGCCGGCGTCGTCCGGCCCACCGTCGAGGCGTCTCCATGGACGGACAGGAAGAAGGTCACGTGCCGGCATAGCTCGCCGTCCAGGTCGGATTTCGGACGATGACGGTGATCGTGTCGCTGGCGCCGCCTGCACTCGCCGGGGCGGCGACCGACAGCGTCAGCACCTGGAGCCCGGTGTCGGTCGAGCACGTGGGCGCATAGGACCCGGCCCGGTACGCCGTGCCGGTGACCCAGTAGGAGACCGACGCCACCGTCTCCGCGTACCCGTTGTATCCCGGGGGTGGGATCTCCGTCCCGTCGCCCGGCGACGGTCCGAAAGCGGCGTTGTATGCGGCTGCACTCCCGCACACGATGTAGCCGGTGCCGACTTGGACCCTGCTCGTCACCTGCTCGGCGAAGGTCTTGAGCAACGTGGTCAGCCGGGTCTGGGTCCGATGGCTCGACGCGCTCACCACCGTCGTCGTCAGGGAGTCGACGACGGCGATGACGGCGAACGACAGCAGGACCACCGCGATCAGAATCTCGATGAGGGTGTCGCCGTTCTGGTCCTTCCTCGGCAGCCCTCGTCGGGGCGTGCCGTTCCGCCGGCGGACGGGGTCCTGCACCGGAGAGGCGATGGTGGTCACGAGCCGAGGTTGACCGTGTTGGTCGAACCCGGGATCTGGATGGCGTCCACGATGAGCCCCCCCGCCTTCAGGCCGCTCGAGCTCCCGGGGATCGTCAAGGTCGTCGACTTCCCGCTCACGGTGCAGTGGGCGTAGATGACGCCGCCGTAGGTGTTGACCGAGTTCGAGCTGCCGGGAATCTGCATGCCGCTGCAATCGGAGTGGCTCTGGAAGAGCAGGATCCCGGCGTAGGTGCCGGTGGTGGCTGCGCTGAGCGATATCGACACGCTGCTGGCGGGCATGGCGAGCGCACCCCCGGCGATGTAGAGGAGCACGCCGCTCGCTCCGGAGGTGCTCGAGAGGGTGTTCCCCGACCCGGAGAGGGCGACGCCGTTGTCAAAGACGTAGATGCCCCCGCCGAAGTTGACGGTGCCGCCGCCCGACATCTTGAGGGTGTCACCGAACTCGTAGGTGCCGCCGCCGGTGAAGTTCACGGTCGTGCCCGACGGGACGCTCAGGCCGGTGACGTACAGGCCGGGTGGACAGGTCCACGTGGAGGTCGAAAGGCCGGTACAGACGGCGATGGAGGAAATACCGGCCGGTGCGGCGAGCGACGCGAAGGGGTCCGTCACGGAGGTGACATAGGTCGTCGGTGGGACGGTGTCGCCGCTGCTGAGATTCATGCCGCCGGGGCTCAGGAGGTTGAGGGTGTTGGTGCTCGAGCTGATCACGTTGTTCTTGCCGGGCTCGTTGATGGCGCTGGCCGATGAGGAGTTGAGCGTCACCGGCCCGTTGACCGTGATCGTGTTGTTGCTCCCCGGAATCGTGATCAGCGAGCCCCCGCTGCCCAACAGGAGCAACGGGGGGATCGGCGTGCCGCCGGTTGCGCCGGTC
>DASRBM010000476.1:0-2850 GCA_035653635.1 Acidimicrobiales bacterium
GCGCCGGAGCCGGACCCGGGCCGACGCCGGCAGCTCGAGCGGCGACAGGCGGGCCGCCAGGAGGCGGCGCCCGCGCCCGGGCACCTGCCCGCGCGCAGCGGTGGCCGACACCTCGGTCACCCCCGTGCGCAGGCACTGGACCCGCAGCGCGGCCACGGCCAGCAGTCCCTCCGCCGGCGGCGGCACCGGTCCGAAGCGGTCGCTCCACTCGGCCCGGATGTCGGCGACCTCGTCGTCGGTGGTGACCGCCGCCAACCGGCGGTAGGCCTCGAGCCGCAGGTCCTCGCGGGCCACGTAGGTGGCGGGCAGGTGCGCGTCGGAGGGGATGTCGATGGTGACGGTCACCGCCTGGCGGATGGGCTCCCCCTTCATCTCGGCGACCGCTTCCGCCACCATCTGCACGTACAGGTCGTAGCCGACCGCCGCGATGTGCCCCGACTGGTCCTGGCCGAGGAGGTTGCCGGCGCCGCGGATCTCGAGATCGCGCATGGCGATCTTGAAGCCGCTGCCGAGCTCGGTGTGCTCGCCGATGGTCCGCAACCGCTCGTAGGCCGCCTCGGTCAGGACCCGGTCGGCCGGGTGGAGCAGATAGGCGTAGGCGCGTTGGCCCGAGCGGCCGACGCGGCCGCGCAATTGGTGCAGCTGCCCGAGCCCCAGCCGGTCGGCCCGGTCCACCACGAGCGTGTTCACCGTCGGCATGTCGATGCCGGACTCGATGATGGTGGTGCACACGAGCACGTCGTACTGCTTCTCCCAGAAGTCGAGCACGACCTTCTCGAGCGAGCCCTCGTCCATCTGCCCGTGACCCACCGCCACCCTGGCCTCGGGGACGAGGGCGCGGATGCGGGCCGCCACCGCCTCGATGTCCTGCACCCAGTTGTGCACGAAGAAGACCTGGCCCTCGCGCAGCAGCTCGCGCCGGATGGCCTCCACCACGGCCGCTTCCTCGTACTCGCCGACGTAGGTGAGGATCGGCTGGCGCTCGGCCGGCGGGGTGTTGATGAGCGACAGGTCGCGGATGCCGGTGAGCGCCATCTCGAGCGTGCGGGGAATGGGGCTGGCGGTGAGGGTGAGCACGTCGACGCCGTCCGACAGGGCCTTGATCGCCTCCTTGTGGGTGACGCCGAAGCGTTGCTCCTCGTCCACCACGAGCAGTCCAAGGTTCTTGAAGGTGACATCGCCGCCGAGCAGCCGGTGGGTCCCCACGACCACGTCGACGGTCCCGTCCCCGAGACCGCGCACCACCTGGCGGGCCTGGCCCGGGGTGAGGAACCGCGACAGCATCTCGACCCGCACCGGGAACCCGGAGAAGCGCTCCGAGATGGTCTGGGCGTGCTGCTGGGCGAGCAACGTCGTCGGCACGAGGACCGCCACCTGCTTGCCGTCCTGCACCGCCTTGAAGGCGGCGCGCACGGCCACCTCCGTCTTGCCGAAGCCGACGTCGCCGCACACCAGGCGATCCATCGGTCGCGGCGTCTCCATGTCGGCCTTGACGTCGGCCACGGCCCGCAGCTGGTCGGCCGTCTCCACGTAGGGGAAGGCGTCCTCGAGCTCCTGCTGCCAGGGCGTGTCGGGCGAGAAGGCGTGGCCCGGGATCTGCAGGCGGCGCCGGTAGAGGTTCACGAGCTCGACCGCCACCTCGCGCACCGCCGCGCGCGCCTTCGCCCGGGTCCGGCTCCACTCGTTGCCACCGAGACGGCTCAAGGTGGGCGCCTCGCCGCCGCTGTAGGGCGTCAGCGCCTCGATCTGGTCCGACGGCAGGTAGAGCTTGTCGTCACCGCGGTACTCGAGCAGCAGGTAGTCGCGCGAGGCGCCGTTCATCGTGCGCGTGACCATCCCGGCGAAGCGGGCCACGCCGTGCTGGCGGTGCACGACGTAGTCGCCCGGCGCCAGGTCGTCGAAGAAGCCGTCGACGGCGCGGGCCCGGGCCTTCGCCACGCGGTGGGGGCGGCGCCGGCCGGTCAGGTCCGCTTCGGCCAGCACCGCCACCTTGGCCGAGGGCAGCACGAAGCCCCGGTCAAGCGCGGCGAGGGCGACCCGGATGCCCGGCCGGGCGAGATCGGCGTCGTCCCCGACGACCGACACCGACAGGCCCTCCTCCCCGAGCACGGCCGCGAGGCGCGACGCGGAGCCGGTGCCCTCGGCGCACAGCGTCACCGAGTACCCGTCGCGGGCCATGGCCGAAAGCCGGGCGGCGAGCTTGGCCCGGTCGCCGAACACGGGATCCCAGCCCTGTGCCGTCACCGCCGGGGTGCCCGGGCCCTCGGCCGACGGCAGGAGCGAGAGCACCGGCGCCGGGCAGCGGGCCAGCAGGCGGTCGTAGGCGACATGCAGCCGGGGGAAGACGTCGGCCGCCTCTTCGCCGGCGTCGGCGTCGGCCGCGCCCCAGGTGACGGCCAACGCGGCGGCGAGCGCCCGCTCCTCGTCGGCCAGCTCGGCGGCACGGTCGCGCATGCGGCGCGGGTCGACGAGGACGACGCGGGCGTCGGCCGGCAGTAGATCGGGCAGCACGCGCTCGTCGTCGACGAGCCACGGCGTCCACGACTCCATGCCGTCGAAGACCTGGCCCTCGGCGATCCGTTCCCACTGTGCCCTTCCCCAGGGGTCGCTGCGGAGCAGCTGTGCGGCCCGGGCGCGCACGGCGTCGGTCGGCAAGAGCTCGCGACATGCGTGGAGATGGACGGCGTCGACCGCGTCCTGGGAGCGCTGGTCACCGGGATCGAAGGTGGTGAGACGGTCGACCTCGTCGCCCCACAGGTCGATGCGGACGGGCAGCTCGGCGTCGGGCGGGAACACGTCGACGATGCCGCCGCGTACGGCCAGTTCGCCGCGGTGCTCGACCTGGTACTC
>DASRBM010000477.1:0-3693 GCA_035653635.1 Acidimicrobiales bacterium
GGAGACGACGAACTTCACCACGGACCAGATCCTCATGCAGTCCGGTACGGCCATGCTGGCCCAGGCCCAGCAGACGCCGTCCATGGTGCTCAAGCTTCTCGGCTGAGCCCAGCTCTGACGGTCGTAGCCGCCCCCGGGGACGCACTGCCACGTCCCCGGGGGCGGTGACCGTTCGGAAACGAGCAGGACGGGTCCGCCCCCGGATCCGGTGCAGGACGACCCGGCACGCGGGTCACGCAGGACGACCCCGGACACGGGTCGGAGCAGGACGGTCCGCACGGCGGGCCGGCGGCACACAGGTCCTTCCCCCGGGCCGAGCAGAAAGGCCGGCAGGTTGCCCCGATGACGATCTTCCCGAGCAACACGACACCGTCGATCGTCGCCAACGGACTCGTCTCCGGCCTGAACACGTCACAGCTGATCCAGGCCATGCTGCAGCCGTACCAGCAGCAAGAGACCGACATCCAGAATCAGCAGTCGACGATCAACAGCCAGGTGCAGGACTACCAGGCCATCAACAGTGACCTGGTGGCGCTGCAAACGGCTGCGTCGACGTTGTCGCAGAACTCGGGGTGGAACGTCCGCCAGGCCACGAGCTCCGACTCCACCGTGGCGACGGCCACGGCGGCAGCCGGCACGCCGGTCGGCTCGGTGCAGTTCCTCGTGAAGCAGCTGGCCGCGGCCAACTCGCTCATCTCGGCCGGCTCGGTCTCCTCCACCTCCACCATCGTGGACTCGAGCCCGAGCTTCCTCCTCTCCCAGGGCGGGGCCCAGTACGGGTTCGCGTCGCTCGCGTCGGGAAGCGGCCTCAGCCTCGGATCCCACACCATCGACGTGACCCAGGCCTCGCAGGCGGCGTCGTCGACGGGCACGGCCGTCCTCGGGTCGCAGTCCTCGGGCATCGCCGTGTCGAGCAGCAACGACACCCTCGCCGTGACGGTGAACGGCACGGCCTACAACCTGACCATCGCCGACAGCCCGTCGGGCGGCTACAGCGGCACGGGACTGCTCGCCGCGGTCAACTCGGCCATCTCCTCGGCCGGTGCCTCGGGGGTGCTGCAGGCCGGCTACGACTCCGCCGGGCACCTCATCCTCTCCACCCTCAACCAGGGCAGCAGCCAAAGCCTGCAGATCACCGGCGGGTCGGCTCTGTCCACGCTCGGGCTCTCCGCCATGACGTCGGCCACGACCGGCGTCGACGGCATCGTCAGCCTCGACGGCACGAGCACCACGCTCACGAACATCGCCGCCGGCCAGAGCGTGACCCTCACCGGCCCGAACGGATCGGTGGCGGCCACCCTCGTCGGCAGCAGTGCCCAGTCCCAGGTGAACAGCTCGCTGCTCGCGACGGGTTCCCTCACCGCCACCAACGTGAGCACCGGCAGCGGCTCGTTGGCCGACCTCGTGGCCAACGTGAACGGCGCCGGCACCGGGATCACCGCCTCTGCCATCCAGACCGGCACCAACCAGTACGTGCTGCAGCTCACGTCCTCCACCACCGGCAGCGCGGCCGACCTGTCGGTCGCCACCGGCGCCTTCTCCTCCTCGGGGCTCGGGACCCTGCAGACGGCGTCGGCCGGAGCCGACGCCGAGATCCAGATCGGTGGAGCGGGCGGCTACACGCTGAGCTCGCAGACGAACACGTTCAACGGCCTCCTTCCCGGCCTGACCGTCAACGTGGTGTCGCAGAGCTCCACGCCGGTGACCGTGTCGGTGTCGCCCGACGCCTCGGCCATGGCGGACCAGGTCCAGAAGCTGGTCGACACGGCCAACGCGGCCCTTTCCGACGTCCAGAAGTACGCCGGCTACGACGCGGCGACGAAGAAGGGCGGCCCGCTCATGGGATCGCCCGAGCTCGCTTCGATGACCAACGAGATCCAGGCCATCGTGGCGAGCGTGACGGGCACGTCGTCGCTCGGCAACGCCCGGGCCGTGGGCATCACCCTGAACGACGGCACGATCTCCTTCGACAAGAACGCCTTCCAGACGGCCTTCGCCGCCAATCCGAGCGGGGTGGCGGCCATGTTCACCCAGGGAGGGACGTTCTCGGCCTCGTCGTCCTCGTACGCCGGGATGGTGTCGCTCACCTACGCCGGCAACACGACCAGGCCGGGGTCGTACAGCGTGGTCGTGAACCACTCCGCCACCCAAGCGGTGGACACCGGCGCCTCGCTGGCCGGTGGCACGATCTCGAGCCCCGAGACCCTCACCATCGCCATGGGGTCGGCCACCGTCGACTACACGACGACCAACGGGCAGACGCTGGCGGCGGTGGCCGCCGGTCTCAACACCGCCATGGCCGGCGCCGGCATCAACCTGACCGCCCAGGTCGTGAACGGCACCCAGCTCCAGCTGGTGTCGGCCGGCTACGGCAGCGCCACCAATTTCTCGGTCACGTCGTCCAACACGGCTGCCGGGAGCACCGGACTCGGCGGCGCCACCGCCGGCAAGGCGGCCGGGTTCGCCGGGACCGACGTCGCCGGCACCATCAACGGGGTGGCGGCGACCGGCAGCGGGCAGTTCCTGAGCGCCCCCACGACCGACAGCACCCTGGCCGGGCTCACCCTGCAGATCACGGCCCAGGGCATCACGTCGAGCACGAACCTGGGCTCCTTCACCTACAGCCCGGGCGTGGCCCAGTCACTGGCCACCATGGCGAACGCCATGTCGAACCCGGCGACCGGCAACATCACGGCCGTCATCAACGGTCTGCAGAACCAGTCACAGGGCCTCAACAGCCAGATCTCGTTCTACACGAACATCGTCTCGCAGGAGCGCCAGCTGCTGCTGAACCGCTTCGCCCAGCTCGAGAGCCAGCTCGGCACGCTCAAGAACCAGCAGTCGGCCCTGACGTCGGCCCTTTCGGGCCTCGGATGAGAAGCCCCCGGAGTCGTCCATGCCCGCCTACGTCGTGAACGCCGAAGACCTGAAGGCGCGCTACATGCGCGACGCCATCGAGACGGCGTCGCCGGCCGTCCGCCTGACCATGATCTTCGACCGCCTCGTGCTCGACCTGCGCATGGCCGACCAGGGCTTCGAGAACGGCGACCTCAAGCAGGTGAGCGACAGCCTCATCCACGCCCAGGAGGTGCTCCTCACGCTGCGGACCACGCTCCGGGCCGACGAGTGGGAGGCCGGCCCCCGGCTGGCCGCCCTCTACGACTTCCTCCACCGGGAGCTGGTGGCGGCCAACATGGGCAAGGACCGCCAGCGTGCCGCGGGCGTGGCCGACATGGTGGCCAAGCTGAGCGGGGCCTGGCACCAGGCGGCCGAGACGGTGGCGGCAGGTCCGCTCGAGGTGGCCGGTGGCGTGGGCTGAGGTCCTCGACGAGATCGAGCGTCAGCTCGAGGCGCATGACCGCGCCCTCGCCGTGGGTGGGGGAGCGGAGGCACCGGCCTACGCCGTACCGAACGGTCTCGGGGATCTGCCTCCGGCGCTCGCCACCCGCGCCGAGCAATTGCTGGCGCGTACCAATGAGCTCGCGGACCGCGTGATGGACGAGCAGCAGGCGATCATCCGCGCCGTCACCGCAGAACCTTCGGTTCCGCGTCGCGGCCCGGCCGTCTACCTCGACCTCCGCGCCTGAGCTTCGCGCCGCGCTCCGTCATCTCCACCAGGGGATTCCGCGCGCCGGTCGTGGTGTGCGCCCTGTGGATACCGCGCCTCGTGAGCTTTCCGTCCACGCGCGCCCG
>DASRBM010000478.1:0-2741 GCA_035653635.1 Acidimicrobiales bacterium
GTTAAGTGCAGTCACGATCAGTGATGATCAAGGCTGTTTTGGTTACCCATAAGTGATGTCACTGACTGCGTAATGAAGGGGGAACTGGCCGACTTCTGTGCGTTCAGGAGACGGTAACCGGTCGACGGACACGTGAAAACGTGAATTCGTTCAAGCTTCGATGACCCGCCTGCCGGACACCTCGGTGGGGCAGGCCTCAGTGGGTAGGGTGACCACGAGGGGGCCGATCGCAGAGAGCGGGGTTGGTCATGGCCGGGAGCGACACCGAGGCGCGGGCGGCGGAACGGGCACGGCTGCGGGAGGCGTACCTGCGGCCGGTCGGCGAACGGCCGGGTTCGAGCGCGCGCGGGCTGCACCACACCGCGCTGATCTCCGGCGACGTCGAGCGGACCATCGCGTTCTACCAGGGGCTGCTGGGCTTCCCGCTCACCGAGGTGATCGAGAACCGGGACTACCCGGGCTCCACGCACTTCTTCTTCGACATCGGCAACGGCAACCTGCTCGCCTTCTTCGACTTCCCCGGCCTTCCGCTGGCGCGCGCCGTGGAGGCCTACGGGGGCGTGCAGCACATCGCCATATCGGTGGCCCAGTCCCATCTCGACGCCGTGCGTGCCGCGCTCGACGACAAGGGCACGCCGTATCTGGGACCCGATCGCGGCCTGACCGACTCCATCTACGTGCAGGATCCGGACGGGGTCCAGATCGAACTGTTGGCCCAGCCCCTGCGCGAGATGGACGGCCGCCACCTCGGCGACTGAATCGGCCGCCCGGCGCTTCCTCGTCCTAGGCGCTGCCGAGCGTGCCCGGCATGGCGACGCCGGTGGGGGAGGCCACGGATCCTCGCCAGAGGAGCGCGGTGGCGAGCAGCGGCACCACGACGACCAGGGACAGGACCACCAGGTTGAGCGCGTCCTGCCCTGCCGGGAGCACGTCCTGGTGGAACAGGTGGAACACGAGATGGGGCACCGACTCCACCTCCCACCCGGTCACCATGGCCAGGAGCAGCGCCCGCGACGGCCTGGCCGCGCAGACGAGGGCCACCATCGCCAACCCGGCGATGGCGCCGCCGAAGTCGCGCACCAGGTGCTCGTCGTACGCACCGGCGGCGCGCACCCAGTGCCACCCGAAACCCGGGAACCGCTCGTAGAACGACCTGGGGGCGAGGAGTGCCCACGCCCCGACGACCGTTTCCGCCACTGCGAACACCGCGAGCACGAGCCTGCCGGCCACGCTCGCCGCCACGATCCGCCTCACCGCCGCCGCCTCCATGCGATCGCACCTCCCGCACGCCGATCGCACGCACCCTAGATGGCGACCGGCGGGGAGCGCAGTCCTCGTGTCGAGTCGTCGTGGCAGTATGCGTCGCGTGAACAGTGCGCGCGCCGTGTGGCAGTACGGCGAGCCCATCCACGCCGTCGTCTACTACGCGCCCGAGCGCAGAGCGGCCACCGACGCCCTCGGGCTCAAGGGCGGCTGGATGAGCTACTTCGGGTGCCGGGCGGCGCCGCTCGGCGCCGTCACCGCTCCCGTCGTCACCGCGCTCTTCTACAACTTCCACCCCGACATGGTCGCCCGCGCCATTCCCGACGCCTGGGACTACGCCGCGCCGTCAGCCCTTCTCGACGCCCGCCTGACGTCCATGGACGCGGCGCTGCGCCGTGTCCTCGGTGACGACGTGCTCAGGTCGCCCGCGGTCGCCCGCGCCGGCGAGCTGGCGGCAGCTGCCGTCTCCGGTTGCGACATGTCGGGCCGGCCCATGGGTGCGGCCAACCAGGCCGTCGCCGAACCGGATGCGCCGCACCTCCGGCTGTGGCAGGCGTTGACCGCCATCCGCGAGCACCGGGGGGACGGCCACGTGGCCCGGCTCGTCTCCGGCGACATCGCGCCGGCCGAGGCCCTCGTGCTGCAGGCCGCCACCGACCGCTCGCCGGAGGAAGGTCTCCGGGCCCACCGCGGCTGGTCGGACCACGACTGGCGCGCCGCCACCGAGCGCCTCGCCGCACGGGGGCTCGTCGACGACGAGATGCGCATCACGACCGCCGGCGCCGAGCTCCGCCACAGCATCGAAGAGGACACCGACCGGCTGGCCGCGCCGGTCGTGCGTGCCATCGGCGACGACGGCGCCGAGGAGCTCGTCCGGCTGCTGCGCCCGTTGGCGGCGGTCGTCATGGACGGCGGCGCCGTCCCCGTCCACAACAACATGGGCGTGCCCTGGCCGCCGACCGACAGCTGACCGGCGCCCGTCGCCCTCGTCAACCGACCCGGAGCATGCCCACGCCGAGCCCGGCCAACGCCCGCTCGTAGGCCCGGATCTCGGCCGCCACCGCCGAGGGTGACGGCGACCTCGGCCCGACGAACGCGACGCGTCCCAGAAGGGGGACACCGGCGGGCACACCCCCGTCCGAGGACCACTGGGACCGCAGCAGACGGGCGTCGGGCGTCGGCCGCGGCCTCGGCCGATGCAGCGGCGAAGGAGGTGGGCGCTCCCGGTGTCAGGTCGGCGCCGACGAAGTCGACGAGGTCCGGCTGGTATCCCCGCATGGCCTGGCCGAGCGCGTGCCAGAAGACCGGCCCCTGGGCCCCGACCGCCGCGTCGGGCACGCCGAGCCCGATGAGCTGGCCCGGCAGCCGGGCCGCGTCGGCTGCCGCCAGTCCGTGCACGGCGTCGGCCAGTCCGACGCCGCCGGTGGTGGCCGACGGCGGTGCGTCGACGGCGAACGCGGTGGCCGAAGGCAGAGCCG
>DASRBM010000479.1:0-4202 GCA_035653635.1 Acidimicrobiales bacterium
GGAGCTCGGGCGCAGCCGGGTGCAGGTCCAGTCCCTGCTGCAACGGGCCCGCGACGGGCTCCGACGGGCACTGGTGGAGACGTCGTGAGCGAGTGGCCCGACGCCCTGCTCCGCGACCTCGGCGCACCGCGCCCGCTTCCCCACGCGCTGCGGGCGCGGTTGGAGGACGCCCTCGTCGCCACCGCACCGGCGGCCATCCGCCACGACGACGCCGACGCAGAGGACGGGGGCGACGACGACGTCGCCGTGGCGCTGACCGGACTCGGTGGCCCGCGGCCGGTGCCCGGCGCGCGTCGCCAGGCCATGGCCGACGCGCTCGTGCGTACCGGCCGCGACGTCAGAGCCGCGCGCCGGCGCGGCCTCGCGGTGGCGGCCGCCGTCGTCCTCCTCGTGGGTGGCGGCACCGCCGTCGCCCTCTCCCTCACCGGCCGCCAAGGGGCCACCACGACCGCCCAGCGACCCCAGCGCCACAGCGTTCCGGCGGCAGGCGGGGGGGCGAGCGGCGGGTCCGGCGTCCTGCCGTCCGCCGGCGCCCCCGTCCCGAGCGCCGCCCCCGGCATCACCGACAACGCGGCATCGGCCGGAGGCAGCGGCGGCGCCAACACCGCTCTCGGCGTGGCCCAGCCGGGACCGACGGTGACCGCGCTCACGCCGGACAGCGGCCGCAGCGCGGGCGGCGCCGTCGTCGTCGTGACCGGCACCGGATTCGTGCACGTGACCGCCGTCACCTTCGGCGGCGTACCGGCTGCCTTCACCGTCGTGTCGCCGACCGAGATCCGGGCTGTGACGCCCGCGCACGGGGCCGGGACCGTCGACGTCGTGGTCTCCGCGTCCGGCGGGTCGAGCGCGACGGGGGCCGGCGACCAGTTCCGCTACGGCTGAGCGACCCTCAGGCCGGCTCCATGCCGTGCCGGCGCATGAGATCGAGCTCGGCCTGACGGTCCGGCGGGTCGGGCGTCGCCCACAGCGCCTGCAGCTCTTCGAAGTAGGCGTCGAGTGCCGGGGCGTGGATGACGAGCAGCCGCGCCGGATCGGTGCTCACGTTGCCGAAGGTGTGCTCCTCTCCGGCCTCCACCAGCACGAAGGTGTCAGGGCCGCCGTCGAACTCTTCACCGGCCACATGGAAGCGGACCTCGCCCTGGAGCACGAAGTACGCCTCGTCGTTGCCCGTGTGCCGGTGGGCCGGCGGCATGCGCCCGCCCGGGGGCAGGGTCCGTTCCATGAGCGAGAACCGTCCGCCGGTCCCGGCCGCGGTGGCCTTGAACCACATGTGGCTTCCGCGAGCCTGCCGGTGGAGACCTTCGCCGGTCTGCCATCGGAGCACGAGACCTCCTTCGCCCTGCGTCGGCGCGACATTAGGCACCGTCGGCGGCGCGCACGAGGTCCGGACGGGGGGAGCCGATCACGGCGTCCACGCCGGGACTCCAGAGCACGTCGGGCTCGCCCCTGGGTGGCGGCAGCCCGGCGGCCTCGATCAGGTTCTCGTCCAGGGCGACGAGCTGCGCGCGGTGGAGGAACCAAGGTTCGTGTCGGATCGGCACGTACAGGCGGCAGCCTCCGCGCGGCACGAGCGCCCGCCAGCGCCCGCACAACGCTTGCGCCAGTGGCGTCCCCTCGCCGCCGTGCAGCGGCGGGCCCGGCTCGACCTCGATGGTGTGGCCGACCGAGGCGGCGGGGCGACGGCTCACGTAGCGGCAGCGTTCCGGCCCCACCTGCGCGTCCATCTGGGCATGCCGGTAGGGCACACCGACCGCGGCGCGGGCGGCGGCGACGACAGCCGCGTTGGCGGCCTCGAGCGAGAAGAACCACACCGCAGAGCGACCGGAGCGGGTCCTGACGTAGGTGCGCAGGTTGGTCTCGGGGAAGTCCGGCAGGCGGGGGGACGGCACCGGAGCAAGGCCCGTGCCCCGGGCGACGAACGGCGTCATGCCCACCCAGGCGGAACCGTCGATCTGCTCGCACCGCACGCCCGAAGGGAGCAGCGCGTCGACGGCGCCGGCCTCGTACCTCCAGTGGAGGAAGGAGATGGCGTCCCAGCGCTGGCGGAGCAGCGGCAGCCTGATCTTCTCCTCGGGGACGCGTCCGGCCATGGGAGAGCGGTACCCGGCGCCGGCCCTCGATCCATCGTCGGCCCCGTCTCACGAGTGGTCGGGCCAGGCTTGACGCCTGCACGTCGAGGGAAGGATAGCGACGTGGTCACAACAGCGAGGCGGGCCCGGCGCACGGCGGAGATCGCCCGGGTGCTGCTGCGCAACCGTGAGAGCATCCGGGTCGGCATCGACGACTCGCCGGCGGCAGCGGACGACCCCGAGCTGCGGGAGCAGGCCGCGCAACTGGCCGACGACCTGGAGTCGATGGGTCCGGCGTTCGTCAAACTCGGCCAGGTCCTGTCGACACGGCCCGACCTTCTGCCCGAGCCGTACCTCGAGGCCCTGGCGCGCCTGCAGGACGAGGTGGCGCCCTTCCCCGCCACCGAGGCGCGGCGGGTGTTCGCCGAGGAGACCGGCTCCGCGCCGGCCGCCGTGTTCACGTCGTTCGGGGACGAACCCATGGCATCGGCTTCGGTCGGGCAGGTACACCGCGCCGTTCTGCGTGACGGTCGGCGCGTCGTGGTGAAGATCCAGCGACCCGGGATCCACGAGCAGGTGGCCGAGGACTTGGAGGCGCTCGGTCAGATCGCCAAGTTCCTCGACGATCACACCGACGCCGGCCGCCGCTACGGCTTCGAGGACCTGCTCGAGCAGTTCCGCCGCTCGCTCACCGACGAGCTCGACTACCGCACCGAGGCGGCGAACCTCGAACGACTGGCCGCCATCCTCCCGGAAGAAGGTCCCCTGTTCGTCCCCCGTCCGGTGGCGGGGCTCACCACCCAGCGCGTTCTCGTGATGGACGAGATCAAGGGGAACAAGGTCACCGAGCTCTCTGCCGTCGAACGTGACCGTCTCGACACCGAAGGCCTCGCCGACGCGCTCCTGCGCTCCTACCTGGAGCAGATATTCGTGCACGGCTTCTTCCACGCCGATCCCCATCCGGGAAACGTCATCGTCACGCCGGATGGGCGGGTGGCGCTCGTCGACCTCGGGATGGTGGGCCACCTGCGCCAGGACGTCCGCCTGCAGCTCGTGCGGATGCTCCTCGCCGTGCAGGAAGGACGAGGGCAGTCGGCGGCGGAGGCCCTCGTCGCCCTCGGGCACCGGCTCGAGGACTTCGACGAGGACGCGCTCATGCGCGACGTGTCGGATCTCGTGGGCCGGGCGCTCAGCATGCAGTTCGCCGGTCTGCGGATCGGGGAGCTCGTGGCCCGACTGTCCCAGGCTTGCGGACGACGGGGGCTGCGGCCACCTCCCGAGCTCGCGTTGCTGGCGAGGGCCCTGCTCAACCTCGAGAGCGTGACCCGCTGTCTCACGCCCGAGTTCGACGCGGTGGAGGCCATCCGTCGCCACTCCTCGGAGATCCTGGCGTCGCAGATGGAAGCGTCGAGCGGCGGGTTGATGTCCGCCCTCGTGGAAGCCCGCGACTTCGCCGAGCAGCTGCCCGGGAGGGTGAACCGGGTCATGGAGGCCCTGGCGCACGGGGAACTGCAGCTGAAGATCCACGCCTTCGACGAAGCGGAGATGCTGCGGAGCCTGACGAAGCTGGCCAACCGGCTCGCCATGGCCCTCGTGATCGCCGCGCTCGTCCTCGGCGCGGCGCTCATGACGCGGAGCTACCCGGGCGTCGCCCTCGGCTGCTTCGTCGTGGCCGGGCTGTTCGGCATCGCGCTCCTGGGCTCCATCGTGCTCGCCGACCGCGACCTGAAGCACCGGCTCAAGCGGCGGCGCCGGCTGTAGTCGGCCGGAGCGCGGTCGCCGGACCGGGGGGCCGGCATCGCCCGGCCGTCTGAGGCAATGTGAGGCCGTGCCCACCGACTCCGTGCCCGCGCCGCCCGGGGGATCGCCATGGCGACTCGACGGCCGGCGAGCCCTCGTCACCGGCGCCTCTGCCGGTCTCGGAGCGAGGTTCGTTCGGGTGCTGCGGGCGGCGGGAGCGAGCGTGGTCGCCACGGCCAGGAGGGCCGACGTCCTCGAGGAGACGGCACGGGAGCTCGGTGGGGGCGTCGAGGTCCTCGCCGGCGACATCACCGACGCACGCCACCGTCAGGCGCTCACGGAGCACCTGCGGGACACGGGCGGCCTCGACATCCTGGTCAACAACGCCGGCAT
>DASRBM010000480.1:0-8281 GCA_035653635.1 Acidimicrobiales bacterium
AGGCCTTCAGGATCTCGGCGCCGATCCTCGGGTGCTGCTGCATGACGGCGCGCTCCTCGGGCGTGAGCGGACCGCAGCTGCGCAGTATCTCGTCGGGGATGGCGATCTTGCCGATGTCGTGCAGCTTGCTCGCCACCCGCAGGAGTTCCACCTCCTCGGTCGGACGCCCTGCCAGCGCGGCCAGACGGGCGCTGTAGGAGCTCATCTGCTGCAGGTGCTTGCCCGTGTGGGGGTCGCGCCACTCGGCCGTGAGTGCCAAGCGGTTGACCGTCTCCTCGCGCGACGTGTGCAGCGCGGCGGCGTCCACCTCGAGCTGGGCGGCGGCATCGGCCAGTTGGTGGGCGCGTTCGTCGAGCTCGACCCGCAGGTCGGCCGTCCGGCTGCGCTCCACCCTCACCTCCGCCCGTCGCTGCAGAGCGCCGGCCACGTTGATGACGATGGCGCTCGAGGCGAAGGGCTTCAGGATGTAGCCATAGGCGCCGTAGCGGGCGATCGGCTCGGCCACACGGGGGTCGTCGACGGCCGTCACCATGATCACGGCCATGTCGGGGTAGTCGTCGTGCACGGAGGCGAGCAACGAAAGCCCGCTCTCGTTCGGCATGATGACGTCGCACAGCATCAGGTCGAACGCCGACATGGCGAGCAGCAGCCGGGCCTCGGCGGCGTTGGCGGCTGTGTCGCAGCGGTAGCCGGCATCCGTGAGCACCCGGGCGAGCGCCCGGCGGATCGGTTCCTCGTCGTCGACCACCAGCACCCGGGCGTCCGGATGCGGTGTCGTGCGGGCCTGGACCCAGCCGGCCCCGAGGTCAGGAAGCGGAGACGGCATCGTGGAGGACGTTTCCGACGGTGCGCAGCAGCGTCTGGGCCGTGAACGGCTTCTCGATGAGGGTCATGGTGGCGGGCAGCACCCCGCGGACGGCGATCTCCTCGGTGCCGTAGCCGGTGGCGAACACGACAGGCAGGTCGGGACGCATCTCCCACAGCTCGTCGGCGAGCTCCTTCCCCGACCGCCCGCCGGGCATGACGATGTCGGTGAGGAGCAGATCGACGTGCTCGTCGGCGTAGCGCCGGCGCGCCTCGAGGGCGTCACCGGCCTGTACCACGTGGTACCCGGCGGACTCGAGGATGCGGGCCATGGACCTCCGAACCTGCTCCTGGTCCTCGACGAGAAGCAACGTCTTGCCGTGCGCCTGGGGCACGGCGGGCGGCGGCGCCGATGGACCAGCGAGAGCGCTGTCGGGGTCCGCCGAAACCGGCAGGGCGATGGCGACCGGGAACAGCATGGTCACGGTCGTCCCCCGTCCGGGGCTCGACGAGATCGACACGAACCCGTGCCAGCGGGCCACGATGCCGTACACCATGGAGAGCCCGAGTCCGGTACCACGGCCGGTCTCCTTCGTCGTGAAGAACGGCTCGAAGGCCCGGTTGGCGACCTCGCGGGGCATCCCGATCCCGGTGTCGGTCATGTCGACCCGCACGTGGGCACCGGGGACGAGACCCATCGACGGCGCGTTGTGCTCGCTCACCTCCACGCGCCCGACGTCGATGCGCAGGGTGCCCCCGCGGGGCATGGCGTCGCGGGCGTTGATGGCCAGGTTCATGAGCACCTGCTTGATCTCACCGAGATCGGCGACGAAGGTGCAGTCCCCCGCCCCGATCCCGATGCGGAGGTCGATGTCCTCGCCGAGGGTGTGGCGCAGCAGGAGCTCGCTGTCGCGCAGCACGTGGTTGGCGTCGAGCAGCGACGGACGCACCACCTCGCCACGGGCGAAGACGAGGAGCTGGCGGGTGAGCTCGGCCGCCCGCTGCGCCGCGCCCTGCACCTCGAGCACGTCCTCGCGCAAGGGGCTGTCCGGTTCGACGGCCCGCTCCAGGAAGTCTGTGTAGCTCAAGATCACGTGCAACAGGTTGTTGAAGTCGTGCGCGATGCCGCCCGCCAGCTGTCCGACGGCCTCGAGACGCTGCGCCTGTCGCAGTCCCTCCTCGGCCTCCGCCTGACGTCGCAAGGCCTGGTCGAGCTCGACGTGCTTGTCCTTCATGTCGTGCACGAGCCTGAGCGCTTCGTCGCGCCGTCGGGTCGACACCGACAGCAGGTACGCGACGGCGACGGTGGCGGCGACCCCGACGAGGAGGAGGACCCAGGGGAACACCGCCGACCACGCGCCCGACAGGTGCTTGTTCGCCCGCACCACGAGCAGGAGGCTCCCCGGTGCGGTGGCCGACCCCGGGTGGCTGTTCAGGTGGGCGACCGGGAACGTGGTCGTGAGGGTGGAGACCCGCACGACGGCACGGGTGCCGGTGACGGGCAGGGTCCGGGTGCTGGCGAAGACGAGGTCGGCGGGCCGCTCCGCACCGAGGTACACGGCCGCGTCGATGCCCGAGAAGGGGAGGCCGGGGATGTTCCCCAGGCTCACGACCGGGCTCGTCGGCAGCTCCCAGTAGAGGGCGAAGCCGACCGGCACCTCCGGCGGGCCGACGATCTGTTCGATCCAGCGCTCGCCAGCGTCCGACGCGATGGCGGGGTAGTGCACCTGCCCGTCGCCGATCATGGCGGCAAGGGCGGCGTCGTCGGGACCCCCGAACTTGCGGTGCAGGACGCCGACGCCGGCGACCACCACGTAGCTCGAGCCGACGTGGCGGAGCAGCGCCACCCGGGAGCCCTGCTTCGCCACCTGCGCTGCCGCCGCCACGAACGCCGGCTGCGATCCGGGGCCTTCGGTCACCGCGTCACCGAGCTTCAGGAACGTCTGCTGGTACTGGCTCAGGAACGAACCGAGGACGACGGATCCCTGTCCCGCCTCCTGGCGCAGGAGCAGCTGGTCGTTGCGCTTGACGTTGCCGGCGCTGTAGAGGAACCCGGCGGCCGTGGCCGACAGGCCGATCAGGAGGACCAGAAGGAAGGAACGCTCGAGGAAGAGTCGTCTCGTCCTGGCAGCCACGCCGTGCTCCTCGTCTCCCCCGCCACCACCGACGGGTGGTCCACCAAGCCACGGTACGGAAGGGCCGTTGCGCTCCAGTAGGGCCCTTGGTCCCGCGAGGGGCAGAGTTGTACCTGCTCAGGGCACCTGAGCCTCGCTAGCGTGGCGGCGATGAACCCCACCCCGTGGCCCGACGCCGTCGCCGACGTGGTAGAGCGGGCCGTCACCACCGAGTACGCCAGCCTGACCCGGGCCGGCACACCCGTCACCGTCCCGACGACGCCGTACCTCGGCGAACGGGCCGACACCATCGACGTGTCGACCGGGCTCACCTATCCGGCCAAGGCCGAGCGCGCCCGCACCGATCCCCGGGTGGCCCTGCTGCTGGCCGACCCGGTCGGCGCACCGGGGACACCGGCGGTGCTCGTGCAGGGTCTGGCGACGGTCCGCGACAGCGATCTGCAGGCGAACACCGACCGCTACGTCCGCGTGAGCACGGCAAAGCTCCCCGACGCCACGAAGGGCCAGCCCAAGATGGTGCTGCGCAGGATGGCCTGGTACTACGCCCGCATATGGGTCGAGGTGACGCCGCTGCACATCTGGTGGTGGCCGTCGCGTGAGCTCGAAGCCGCCCCCTCCGAGTGGCACGCGCCGGACGGGACCTCCGCGCCACTGTCGGACCCGCCGCCTCCGGGCCGGCGGCCAGGCGCATGGCTTTCGCCTCCGGCCGCGTGGGAGCCGTTGGCGCGTTCCATGGCCGCGCAGGGCGCGCTCGTCGACGTGACCGCAGTCGGCGCCAACGAGTTCCCCGTGTGCCTTCCGGCCCATGCGACCGCGGTGAGCAGCGACGGCATCCACCTGCGCCTCGGGCCCGGCGCCCTGGCGCTGTCCGACGGGCCTGCCTGTCTGACGATGCACCTGCACGACGAGCGGTTCACCGGACAGGAGAACCACTCCTTCGTCGGCACCCTCACCAGCCTCGACACGGGCCTGCTGTTCCGGGTCGAGCGGGTGCTCCCCGACTGGAGCCTCGCCGGCAACAAGGCGCGCGTCGCCGTCGGATTCCTGGCGAAAGGTCGGATCCTGCAGCGCCGGCTGGCCGCCGAAGCGGCCCGGCGGGGTCAACCCGTGCCGAAGGTGCGGTTCCCGGCCAGAGCGTCGAGCTCGGCCGCCTCGTAGACCCGCAGCCGCTCGAACACCTCGCGCAGCTCCGAACGCCGGGCCCGGTCGTGGGCGAGATTGACGAGCTCGGCCGGATCGACGTCGTGGTCGTACCACTCGTGGTCCTGGTCGTCGAAGGCGGCGTCCACGTCGTAGAGCTTCGATCCCGGGTCCCGGCCCCACAGGCCGGTGGACGGCTTGCCGCCGCCGACGCCGTAGTACCGCGCGTACTTGGTCCGACCGTCGAAGAAGCCCCGGAGGGCGTAGCGCACGCCGTTCAGGTTCTCCGTCTGGGCCGAGTCCTGGGCGAACAGCACGTGGTCCCGCACCCGGGCCGACGGGTCGGCGAACACCGGCGACAGATCGACCCCCTGCACCGACGTGCCCGCGTCGACGCCGGCGAGTGCGCACACGGTGGCGGCGAGGTCGACATGGGTCGCCAGCGCGTCCGTCCGAGAACCCGGAGCGGTGACGCCGGGGGCGCGCACGTACAGCGGGACCCGCATGATCTCGTCGTAGACGAACGGGCCCTTCGACCGAAGGCCGTGCGATCCGCACATGTCACCGTGGTCCGACGTGAACACGACGATGGTGTCGTCCCACGCGCCGCTCTCCTCAAGAGCGCAGAGCACGGTGCCGAGGCTCTCGTCGGCCAGACGGTGCAGCTCCACGTAGTAGTCGAGGTGGCGGAGCCAGGCTCCCTTGTCGTCGGGGTCGATGTAGCCGTACAGGCCGTGCTGCTGGTCCCAGCGCCATTGGCGGTGGGCCTCGGGCTTCGAATGGAGGTCGTCGTCGAAGTTGGCCGGGAGGGTGTCGCAGACCTCGGGGTAGTCCCCCCGGTAGACGGGGAGCGGGTCGTCCTCCTTCCACGCCGCCATCTCGAGGACCCGGCGGATGCGGGCGACCTCCTCGGGATGGGCGAGGTCGTAACCCGGCTGGTCCACGGGGAACCACATGACGTCGTGCGGATTGACGAGGGCCACCGTCAGGAACCACGGAGCCGCCGACGACGCCGCGTTCTTGCGCAGCCAGTGCGCGGCGTTGCCGGCGATGACGGGGTCGAAGTGGACGCCGGTGCCGGCCCATCCCATGAAGTGGCGGTCGTTGCCGTCCCAGTCGGAGAATCCGTAGGCCTCCATGTCGGGCTCGGTCGCCTGGGACAGGTGCCACTTGCCGATGTACGACGAGCGGTATCCACCGGCCCGCAGCAACGACCCGAGCGTCGGCATGGCCGGGTCGAGCTCGGCGTGCTCGGGCATGATCACGTTGTCGACCACGCCGTGTCCGGGCAGATACCGACCCGTGAAGAGGCTGGCCCGGCTCGGGGAGCACGGCGAAGAGTGCGTGTAGTAGCTCGTGAACTCGAGGCCCTCGGCGAGCAGGCGCTCGCGCCAAGGGAGCCGCACGCCGGCGGGCAGCCAGCTCCGCTGTCGCTCCTGATCCGACACGACGAGGAGGATGTTGGGGCGCTTGACGTCGGTTCCGGCCGGGGTCACGGCCGCCACCCTAGGCTTCCGCGTCGCGACAGGGGAGGTCGACGTGGCCGCCGATGACGACCACCACGAGCACCACCACGACCATGGTCACGGGGTGACGGGGTTCCTCCTCGGTCTCGTCCGTCCGCACTCCCACGGCGGCCCCTCGGCCGACCGGGCCCTCGAATCGACGGCGGAGGGTATGCGCGCAGTCTTCGTCTCGCTCGGGGGCCTTGCCGCCACCGCCGTCGTCGAGTTGGTGGTGAGCCTCCTGAGCGGCTCCGTCGCCCTGTTGGCCGACACCATCCACAACTTCGCCGACGCCCTGACGGCGGTGCCGCTGGCCCTCGCCTTCCGCATGGGCCGTCGTCTCCCGACCCGGCGCTACACCTACGGCTTCGGCCGGGCCGAGGACGTGGCCGGGATCGGCATCGTCGCCCTCATGACGATCTCCACCGTGGTCGCCGCCTACGAAGCCGTCACCCGCCTGCTCCACGGGCGCACGGTCCACGGCGCCGGGTGGGTGGCGGCCGCCGGCGCCGTCGGCTTCGCGGGCAACGAGCTCGTGGCCATGTACCGGATCCGGGTGGGCCGGCGCATCGGGTCCGCCGCTCTCGTGGCCGACGGCATGCACGCCCGCACCGACGGCTTCACCTCCCTCGCCGTCGTCGTCGGCGCCGTCCTCACCCTCGCCGGCTACGGGGACGCGGACGCCGTGGTCGCGCTCGTCATCACGGCCGCCATCACCGTTGTCCTCTTCGGGGCCGTGCGGGAGGTGTACCGCCGCCTCATGGACAGCGTCGACCCCGAGCTCGTCGACCAGGTGGAGGCGGTGCTCCGATCCACCCGCGGCGTCGTCGACGTCGACAGCGTCCGCATCCGCTGGGTCGGCCACGATCTGCGCGCCGAGGTGGAGATCGTGTCCGACGGCTCGCTGAGCCTGGTGGCGGCGCACGACATCGCCGCTGAAGCCCACCACCGCCTGCTCCACGAAGTGCCGCGACTGGCCGAAGCCGTCATCCACACGAGCCCGGCGACGGGAGCGACGGCGCACGAGTCGCTCGCCCACCACTTCGAATGAGGGTTTGTACACTCCGGCCATGAGCACCATCGCCGTGACGGAGGCGACCACAGGGGACGCCGGGCTCCACGACGAGCTCCGACGTCTGCTCCCCCAGCTCTCGTCGTCTTCGAACGCGCCTACCGACGCCGAGATCGACGAGATCGTCGAGGGTCCTGCGACCTTCCTGTTCGTCGCCCACCCCGAGGACGGCGGCCCGCTGCTCGGGGCACTCACCCTGGCCGTGTTCCGGATCCCGACCGGACTCCGTGCCTGGATCGAGGACGTCGTGGTGGACGAGGCGACCCGCGGGAAGGGGATCGGCTCCGAGCTCGTGCGCGCCGCGTTGGCGAAGGCAGCCGCCCTCGGCTGCCGCACGGTAGACCTGACGTCGCGACCGTCGCGCGAAGCCGCCAACCGCCTCTACCGGCAGCTCGGCTTCGTCGCACGAGAGACGAACGTCTACCGCTACGAGCTCTGAAAAGCGAACATCTTGTCGGCGTCGACCCGGGCCCCGAGCGCGTCGGCGCCCTGCAGCCAGTCCTCGAACGACGGCCCCTGGATCGGCAGGTAGTGGTCGAGCATGGCCCGGCGCAGCTCTGGACGATCCGGATCCATGAGGTCGAAGATCTCGACCCGGCCGTGGACGGTCACGGCCAGCTCCTCCCCCGGCAGGTGACAAGCGCTCACGTGCGGACGCCGAGCCAGGTGCCGCATCTTCACCGCATCGCGTCCTGAGCTGAACCACCAGGAGCCATGGATGAGATAGCCGTCGACGGGCCCGGCGAGCGGTCGGCCGTCCGCCGTGGCCGTCGCCACCACGAGGAGGCGGAGACCGGTGAGCCGACGGCACATCTCCTCGGCTCCCAGTCGTCGCCCGTCGGTGATGATGCCCCGGAGGTGGGAGCCGGCATGGGCGTGGCTGTCGTCGAGCAGGCGCTGGAGTCGGGCGAGCTCGTCGGGCGTCTCGTGCATGACGGCATGATTCCAGGCGCCGACCGTTACCGGCGCCGTCGGGCCATGACGCCGCGCAGGTCGCCGTCCTCGTCGGCCCACTTGTCGACCACCGTGAACCCGGCCCGGTCCAGATCCGGGGCGAGGAGGACGTCCTGATCGCCACCGAGCTCCAGCAGAAGGAAGCCTCCGGGGCGCAGCAGCCGCGCCGCGCCCCGGACGACGCGGCGGACGAGGTCGAGCCCGTCGGCGCCGCCGTCGAGGGCCACTTCCGGTTCGTAGCGGGTCACGTCGACCGGCAGGGTGGCGAGTGCCGCGGTGGGGACATAGGGCGCGACGGCGGTGACGACGTCCATGCACGTCGAACCGAGCGGCGCGTCGAGATCACCCGTCACGGCGGCGACGCCGTTGGCGCGGGCGCAGGCCGCGGCCCGGCGGTCGAGGTCGACCCCGACCACCCGGGCCGCCCGGTCCCGACGAAGGTGCACGGCCACGGCGCCGGCCCCGGTGCAGAGGTCGGCGGCCATGCCCCCGAGCCGGAGCACCGCCGCCGCCCGTCGTGCCAGTTCCTCGCTCTGCAGCCGGGGCACGTACACACCGCCGCGCACGACGACGCGGTGCCCGCAGAACGTCAGGGCACCGACGATCCAGGCGAGCGGCTCTCCCTGCTCGCGGCGAGCCAGCCATGCGAGGAGGGTCTCGTCATCGGCTGC
>DASRBM010000481.1:0-4938 GCA_035653635.1 Acidimicrobiales bacterium
GCCGAAGAAGGAAGGGCTTCGTCACCGCCGCGAGCTCGAGAAGCTCCGCCGCAACCTCGGCGGGATCCGCGACCTCGAGAAGCTGCCCGACGCCGTCTTCGTGATCGACACGAAGAAGGAGCACATCGCCGTCACCGAGGCGAACAAGCTGGGACTGCCGATCGTGGCCGTGGTCGACACGAACTGCGACCCCGACGTCATCACTTACGTCATCCCGGGCAACGACGACGCCATCCGCTCGGGATCGCTCATGTGCCGGGTGCTGGCCGAAGCCGTGCAGGAGGGCCGCTGGATCGCGGCCAACCGACCGGCGCCGCCGGCGCCCGCACCCCGGCCCGCCCGCACCGCCCCGGCACCGGCCCCGGCCGCAACTCCCGCCGCGGAGGCGCCGGCAGCGGAGGCGCCCGCTCCGACAGTCGAGGCCCCGGCCCCGGCGGCGGAGGCATCCGCCCCGGCAGCCGAGAGCGCCGCCGACACGACTTCGACCACCCCGCTTCAGCAGGAGGCTTGACCCGCACATGCCCACATTCACCGCCAAGGACGTCCAGGCCCTTCGCCAGAGCACGGGCGCGGGGATGATGGACTCGAAGCGCGCGCTCGAGGAGACGGGTGGGGACATGGAGGCGGCCCGCAAGTGGCTGCGCGAGCAGGGTCTCGCCGGCGCGGCCAAGCGGGCCGACCGCGAGGCTTCACAGGGCGCCGTGGCCCTCGCCGCCGAGGGCGGCGCCGCCGCCATCGTGGAGCTGCGCTGCGAGACCGACTTCGTGGCCAAGGCCGACGCCTTCGTCAACCTCGCCGACGAGCTCGCCGCGTTGGTGGCGGCCAAGGGCGAGGCGGCCGTGACCGAGCGCCAGGACGCCATCGACGATCTGAAGACGACGCTCAAGGAGAACATCTCGGTCGGACGCACGGTCCGCTTCGAGCTCGGCCCCGACAGCCAGCTCGGGACCTACCTCCACGTCCAGTCCGGTCGCGGCGTCAACGCCGTGCTCGTCGAGATGCGCGGCGGCAGCGACGAGCTGGCCCACGACGTCGCCGTGCACATCGCCTTCGCCCGTCCCACGAACCTCCGGCGCGAGGAGGTGCCGGAGGAAGAGGTGGTTGCCGAGCGGGCCACGGTCGAGACCATCGCCCGCAACGAGGGCAAGCCCGACGCAGCGCTTGCGAAGATCATCGAGGGCCGCATGAACGGGTGGTACAAGGAGCGGGTGCTGCTCGAGCAGGCGTACGCCAAGGACGAGAAGCGCAGCATCGCCGACTTCGTCGGCAAGGCCGAGATCGTCCGGTTCGCGCAGGTCGTCGTCGGCGGCTGAGGTCCTCGCCCGTGCTCACGGCTGACGCCCGCGCCGCGGGCACCGACGCGGAGCGACGTCGGCGCATCGTCCTCAAGATGTCCGGCGAGGCGCTCGCCTCCGCCGCGTCGGACGAGACCATCGACGCTCACGTCGTGGAGCGCCTGGCTCAGGAGATCGTGGAGGTGCGGGCGGACCTCGACCTCGAGCTCGCCATCATGGTGGGCGGTGGCAACATCTGGCGCGGCACCTTCGGCGAGGGCAAAGGCCTGGACCGCACGACGTCGGACACCATGGGCATGCTGGCGACGCTCATCAACGCGCTCGCCCTGCAGGACGCCATCGAGCGTCTCGGCCAGCCGACCCGGGTCCTCACCGCCGTCCACATGGCGGAGGTGGCCGAGCCCTACATCCGCCGCCGCGCCATCCGGCACCTCGAGAAGGGACGGGTCGTCATCCTCGCGGCCGGCATGGGCAATCCCTACTTCACGACCGACACGGCGGCCGCGCTCCGTGCCGCGGAGATCGAGGCCGAGCAGCTGCTGAAGGGCACGCATTCAGGCGTCGACGGCGTCTACAGCGCCGATCCGAAGCTCCATCCGGGCGCCGAGCGCTACGACACGCTGACGTTCATGGACGTCGTGAACAGGGATCTGCGGGTCATGGACCTGACCGCCATCACGTTCTGCAAGGACAACGGCCTGCCCGTTCTGGTGTTCGACCTGATGACGCCCGGCAACCTCCGTCGCGCCCTCGCCGGCGAGGAGATCGGTACGCTGATCAAGTGACCGACGAGGATCTCTCCAGTGTGGTGCTGGCCGACGCGCGTGAGCGCATGGAGAAGGCCGTGTCCCACACCCAGGCCGACTTCGGCGGCGTGCGCTCCGGCCGGGCCACCGCCGGGCTCGTCGAGCACCTGCGGGTGGACGTCTACGGGTCGGAGATGGAGCTCCGTCAGATCGCCGGACTGAGCGTCCCCGAGGCGCGCCTGCTCGTCATCTCGCCCTACGACAAGTCGACGCTCAACTCGATCGAGAAGGCCATCCAGTCGTCGGACCTCGGCATCACACCGTCCAACGACGGCGCGGTCATCCGGCTGACGTTCCCGCCGCTCACCGAGGAACGGCGCAAGGAGCTCGTCAAGGTGGTGCGTCACAAGGCGGAGGAGGGACGGGTCGCCGTCCGGAACCTCCGGCGTGCGGCGCGCCACGAGCTCGAGGGCCTCGAGCGCGACGGTGAGATCTCCTCCGACGGGCTCGAGCGTGCCGAACGCGAGCTGGAGAAGCTCACGCACGACATGGTGGCGGCCATCGACAAGCTGCTCAACCACAAGGAGCAGGAGCTCCTCGAGATCTGACGGACGTCGCCGGCTCCGCGCCGGTGGGGAGGCATGGTGGACGAGCACGACGAGCACGAGGCCGACAGGCCGGTGACCGAGGAGCCGGTCACCGAACGCGTGCGGATCATCGGCGCCGAGCCCGCCGGACAGCTCGCCGGGGAGCACGCGGCAGAGCACCCCGACGACCGGGCCGCCCGCTATCTCGGTTTCGGCGCGTCGGAGCACGCCACCGAGTCTCCGGCGACGCCCTCCCTCTACGCCGGTGAGCCGACCGAAAGCTGGCAGACGCCCGCGCCACCGTCCGCGCCCGCGCCGTGGGAGGCGCCGGCCACCGACACGCACGACGCGGGGAGGGAGACCTCGGCTCCGGCCGACGCGGCCGGGGAACCGGACGACGACGTGCCCGAGACGATGTCATTGTCGGAGTCGATGCCCGCCATCCCCGAGCTGTCGCACTGGGCCGACCCGCCGACGGGCCAGGTCCCGGCCGTGCTCGACCGTCGCGGCGACGACGAGGAGGACCGGGCCTGGGGCGTGCTCGGCGACACCGGTCCGGTATGGCGCGAGCACGAGCACGAATGGGAGGACGGGGGCTTCGACGCGTCGCTGCTCGCCGAGGACGACGAGGAGCAGTCGATGGGCGTCCTGTCGGAGACGCCGGTCGAGGAGCGCCGGCCCTGGGAGTTCGACGACCTGTCGACCCTCGCCCGTCGTGAGCAGCCGGTCGAGGAGCAGCCGGCGGAGACCGGGGCCACCAACGGTGGGGACTGGTGGGGGGCATCGGCCGAAGAGGCGACGACCGCCGTGCCGACGCCGACGATGCCGCCGGAGACGACGGGCGACGACACGCTGGTACAGGCGCCGGCGTCCGAGGAGCGGAGGCCCACACCGCGCCGGGCCCGCCAGCCGCGCCCGGCGCGCCCGCCCGCTGCGGCCGGAGGCCGCAGCGGGCGCAACGTGCCGGTGGCCGTGGCCACCGGGGTGGCGATCGCCCTCGTCGCCCTGGCCTGCTTCGCCATCGGCACCGTGGCCACCGTCGCCCTCGCCACCGTCCTCGTGACCCTGGCCGCAGCCGAGACGTTCGCCGCCCTGCGCCGGGCCGGATTCCGTCCCGCGACCCTGCTCGGCCTCGTGGCCACCGTCGGCATCATGGTGAGCGCCTACACCAAGGGCACTGCCGCGCTTCCGCTCGTGCTCGTGCTCGTCCTCGTCACCACCATGGTGTGGTACCTGGTGGGGGCGGAGCGGGGGTCGCCCGTCGAGGGGATGGCCTCGACCCTGCTCGGTTTCACCTGGGTCGGACTGCTCGGGTCGTTCGCGGCGCTCATGCTCGCGCCCTCGGTGTACCCGCACCGCCACGGGATCGCCTTCCTGCTCGGGGCGGTGGTGGCGACGGTGGGGGAGGACGTCGGTGCGCTCGCCATCGGCGCATGGCTCGGCCGCCATCAGCTCGCGCCGCACGTGAGCCCGAACAAGACGTGGGAAGGGGCCATCGGCGGAGCGGTGCTCGCCATCGTGGCTTCCGCCGCCATCACCGGGCAGGTGCATCCCTTCACCCCTGCCAAGGCCGCCGTCCTCGGCGCGGTCGTGGCGGTGGTGGCACCCATCGGCGACCTGTGCGAGTCCCTCGTGAAGCGGGATCTCGGCCTGAAGGACATGGGTTCGCTGCTGCCCGGGCACGGCGGCGTGCTCGACCGTGTCGACGCCCTGCTCTTCGTCCTGCCGGCGACGTACTACCTCGTACGCCTGCTGAACCTGGGCTAGGCGACATGGCCGAGGCGCGCAGCGCGCCGCCCGCCCGCCGTGCACCGCAGTCGGTGAGCCTCGTCGGCTCGACCGGCTCGATCGGCACCCAGGCGGTGGAGGTGCTGGCGGCCGAGCCGGGCCGGTTCCGGGTCGAGGCTCTCGCCGCCCGGCGGTCGGTCGAGACGCTCGCGGCCCAGGCGAAGGTGCTCGAGCCGGCAGTGGTGGCCATCGCCGACGTCGATCTGGCCGGTGCGCTCGCGCGCGCCGTGCCCAAGGGCACCGAGGTCGTCGCCGGTCCCGCGGCCCTCGCCGACGTGGCCCGCACCGGCGACGTGGTGCTGAACGCGGTCGTCGGCTTCGCCGGGCTCCCGGTGACCCTCGCCGCCCTCGAGTCCGGTCGGCGGCTGGCCCTCGCCAACAAGGAGTCGCTCATCGCCGGCGCGCCCGTGGTCCGCCGGGCCCGCACCACCCCGGGCGCCGAGATCGTCCCGGTGGACTCCGAGCACTGCGCCCTCCACCAGTGCCTCCGGGCCGGCGCCGGCCCCGACGAGGTGGCACGCC
>DASRBM010000482.1:0-3074 GCA_035653635.1 Acidimicrobiales bacterium
CCCGCAAAGTCCCCACACGACGAGGTTCTTCACCATGCGCCAGCGCACACCGGCCGGCACCCGGCCCGGGCGCGCGCCGGTCGCCGAACGAGGCGCGGGCTCGGTCGCGACCGCCATCAGATCCCCCGCCCGACCGGGAGCGCGGTCGTGGCCACCCGCTTCACCAGCATGCGTGCGCCGACGTTGGCGAGCAGCGTGATGACGAGGAGGACGAGTCCGAGCTCGGCCAGGGTGTCGGTGGCGAGCCCGCTCACGTCGGTGAGAGCGGAGTCGAGCTGGGTGACGATGGTGGCGGCGATCGTGGTGAAGGCGGAGTAGAAGGAGTGCACGTTGCCGCTGATGAGCGAGCCGCTCACCATGGCCACCGCGATCGTCTCGCCGAGCGCCCGGCCGAGCCCGAGCACCGCCGCGCCGATCACCCCGGCGCGCACCCAGGGGATGGTGACGGTGCGGGCCGCCTCGGCGTCGGTCATGCCGAGCGCCACCGCCCCGTCGACGGTGTCGCGCGGCACCTGACGGAGCAGGTCGCGCGAGGTGGCGGCGATGATGGGCAGGATCATCATGGCGAGCACGACGCCGGAGGTGAACAGTCCCTGCCCGTTGCCGGTGGGGCCACGGAAGAACCGCAGGACGGGCACGTCGGGGATGTGGTTCGCCCACAACGTGGCCACGTGGTGGCTCAGGAACGGCCCGAAGGTCAGCACGCCCCACAGGCCGATTACGACGCTGGGCACGCCGGCGAGGACTTCGAGGCAGAAGCCGACGGCCACCGACAACCGCGGCGGCAGCTTCTCCACCACGACGAGCGCGGTGCCGACGCCGACGGGCACGGCGATGACCACGGCGATGGCCGACGACACGAGGGTGCCGACGATGAGGGGCAGAGCCCCGTACTGCGCGCCGGGCGGGTGGGTGACGCCGTGACCGGTGACGAGGGGCGCGTAGAGGTTGCCGAGATTCCAGATGCTGCGGGTGAAGAAGCCGAACCCGTTGTAGCGGATGGCCGGGACAGCCTTCACCGCCAGGGCCACCAGGATGAGGGCCAGCAGCACGAGCGGGATGGCGGTCGCCCCCCGCAGCACCTGCGGCAGCCAGCCCCGCCGGTGCGCCGGGGTCAGCGGTGCCGCACCCGCGGCGCGACCCGACCCGCTGCCGCTGCCGCCCTCGTCGTCAGGGCCTGAGGGACCGCCGGCGCCCCCGCCGCCACCGGGGAGAGAGGTTGCGGCGGCGGGGACGTCGGTCTCGGTGTCGGGACGATGCACGAGTATCACGTCGCTCCCGACCGGTCTTCCTCAGGTCCTTCCGGGCGGCGTCAGCTGATCTTCGAGATCAGCTTCGCCGCGATGTCCTGCACCTGGGTGGGCAGGGCCACGAACCCGACCTGGTCCAGATAGGTCGGGGCGTTGCCGTTGTTCGGGTCGACGGCCCACGCCAGCACCGCCTTCACCGCCTGGGCGGCGGTCGTCGACGGCTGGTGGGTCGGCACGATGGCGTACTCGTAGTTGACGATCGGGTAGCCGTCGGTGGCAGGGCCGTAGATCATCGAGACGGCGCCGTTGGCCGGTGTCTTCGACGCGAAGCCGGCCGCCTCGGCCGACACGGCGGCCTGGGTGGGCAGCTCGAAGTTCCCGGACTTGTTCTTGAGCTCGGCGTATCCGAGGCCCGCTGCGACCGCCTGGTTGAGGTAGCTGACCCCGATGTAGGCCACGCACCCCGGGTTCGACTTGCAGGCCGTCACCATGCCGCCGTTGCCCTGGGCCGCCACCGCGCCGGGGATGTTCGGGAAGGCCACGGTGGTGCCGGGGGCAACGGTCCAGCCCGTCGGGTCGGCCGCGTAGAGGAACGAGGTGAACAGGAAGGTGTCACCCGATCCGTCGGAGCGGTGCACGGTGACCACCGGCAGGTTCGGCAGGGTCACGCCCGGGTTCAGCGCGGCGATGGCGGCGTCGTTCCAGTTCGTGATCTTGCCGGTGTACATGCCGGCGAGGGTGGCGGCGTCGAGCTTCAGGTGACCCGTCACGCCCGGCACGTTGTAGTTGATCTGCTGGGCCGAGATGGCGAGCGGGATGTTCTCGAGCCCCGGGCTCTGCTGCACCTGGGCCGGGGACAGATACGCGTCGGAGGCGCCGATGTTGACGGTGCCGTTGGCCGCGTCCGAGATGCCGGTCCCGGATCCGGTGGCCGCGGTCGTGATCGACACGATGGGCCACCCCTTCTGGATGGCGGCGGTCCACAGGTTGAACAGGGGGTAGAGGAGGCTCGACCCGGTCTCCTGCAGGGCCACGCTGGAGGAGGGCCACTTCTGCAGGCTCGTCAGCGACGCGGTCCCCGACGATCCGGTGCCCGATCCTGCAGTGGTGGTGGTCGTCGAACCGCTGCTCGAGCTGCACGCGGCCAGGGTGAGGGCGGCCGCACCGACGAGGGCGACTGCACTCGCCGTGGCGCGAAACGATCGGCGCATGGACATGGGGGGAGAAGCTCCTTTCGCTGTGACACCCGTGCGGAGCCTGCACGGGAGCTTGGTTTGGGGATGCTGTGAGAGGCGATGCCGTGAGAGACGGCGGATAGGCCGCCGATGTTGCAGGCCGTCAGCCGATGCGCCCGCCCACATAGCTGACGGTCTCCGCCTGGGTGGGGGAATCGAAGATCTGTTGCGTCGGACCCGACTCCACCAGGCGGCCGTTGTAGAGGAAGGTCGTGGTGTCGGCCACCCGCTTCGCCTGGGCCAGGTTGTGCGTGACGATCACGATCGTGAGCTTCGGCACCAGCCGGCGCAGGAGGTCCTCCACGATCTCGGTGGTGACCGGGTCGAGCGACGAGGTCGGCTCGTCGAGCAGGAGCACGTCGGGCTCCACCGCCAGCGCCCGGGCCAGGCACAGGAGCTGCTGCTGGCCGCCGGACAACCGGAAGGGCGAGTCGTCGAGGCGCTCGGAGATGGCCCCCCACAGGCCGACCTCCTTCAGGCTGCGCTCGGCCACGGCGGTGAGCTCCGCCTTGGGGACGAGGCTGTGCACCTTCACACCGGCGATGACGTTGTCGCGTATGGACATCGGGAAAGGGTTCGGCCGCTGGAA
>DASRBM010000483.1:0-3145 GCA_035653635.1 Acidimicrobiales bacterium
TGGCGGCGGAGGTCCTGCAGGAGACCGAGCGCGTGCAGAAGGCGCTCATCGGCGCCGTGTCGCACGACCTGCGCACGCCACTCGCCTCCATCAAGGTCGCGGCGTCCACCCTGCGGACACCCGGTCTGTCGATCGCCGAGCGCGACCGGGTCGAGCTCGTGGAGACAATCGACACCGAAGCCGATCGCCTCAGCCGGCTGGTCACCAACCTGCTCGACGTGAGCCGGGTGCAGGCGGGCGTGCTCGTCGTCCGGTCCCAGCCCGTCGCGGTGGTCGACCTCGTCCACGAGACCCTCGACGGGCTGCGGCCCATGCTCGTCCATCGTGCCGTGTCGGTACAGCTGTCCGAGGGGCTGCCGCTGCTCGACATCGACCACGTGCTCGTGGGCCAGGCCCTCGCCAATCTGGTCGACAACGCCGTCCGGCACTCCCCCGAAGGCTCCGCCATCGACGTGGGCGCCCGACTCCGGGACGACTGCCTCGTGGAACTGTCGGTGCGAGACCGGGGGCCGGGGGTGGCGGCCGCCGAACGGGCGCGGATCTTCGACCTCTTCTACCGCACCGGGCCCGGCGAGGGGAGCGGCGTGGGACTGGCCATCGCCAAGGCCTTCGTCGAAGCTCACGGGCAGCGGATCTGGGTGGACGACGCCGACGGCGGCGGCGCGATCTTCCGGTTCACCCTGCCGACCGTCGCGCTCGACGTGGAGCACGGCTGATGGCGAAGGTCCTCGCCGTCGACGACGACCAGGCCCTGTTGCGGGCACTGCGGATCGGCCTTTCCGCCCTCGGCCACGAGGTGGCGACGGCGACGACGGGCGAGCGTGGCATCTCCGAGGCGGCCCTCGTGGCGCCCGACGCCATCGTGCTCGACCTCGGGCTCCCCGATCTCGACGGCATGGCGGTGTGCCGGCGCATCCGTCAGTGGAGCGACGTGCCGATCATCGTCCTGTCGGCCGACGGCACCGACGATCGGAAGATCGCCGCCCTCGACGGCGGCGCCGACGACTACATGACGAAGCCCTTCTCGATGGGAGAGCTCGAAGCCCGCCTGCGCGTCGCGCTGCGCCACCGACAGGCCCCGGAGCCCGAGGACCTGAAGGCCATCGACGTCGGCCCGCTGCACCTCGACCTCGTGCACCAGGAGGCGGCCATGGGCGGCGAGCGCCTGGACCTCACCGCCAGGGAGTTCGCGCTGCTCGCCTTCCTCGCCCGCCACGCCGGCAAGGTGTGCACCCACAAGATGATCCTCGAGGCCGTGTGGGGCCCCCACTACGGCACCGAGATCCAGTACCTGCGGGTCTACACCTACCGGTTGCGCCGGAAGCTCGGCGACGAGGAGGGCGCGTGGCTGCGCACGGTTCCCGGCATCGGCTACCGCTTGCAGGCGCCCGACGCCGGCTCTGGTCACGGGACCAGCTCGTAGCGCGAGCCTCGCATCTCCCGGATCACCCGAGTTTCGCCAGTGCCTGGTTGAGCGTGAGGACGTCGACGTACCGGGCGCCGAGGAAACCGAGCTCCGGACCGTGCACCTGACTCGCCACCAGCCGGCGCACCGCCGCGGGGTCCAGATGGCGGTCGCGGGCGATGGCGCCCACCTGGGCGTAGGCGTCGGCCGGGCTGATGTCCGGATCGACGAGGCTGCCCGAAGTCGTGACCAGATCGCTGGTGGGGATGATGCCCTCGGCCCGCAGCTGCTTGGCCAACGCCGCCGTCTGCTCCTCGAGGGCCTTCGACCGCGGTCCCAGCTGGGCAGTGCCCGACACGAACACCTCGTCGGGGTGCTTGGAGCAGCTCGGGTACGGGGCGCAGGTCACGACGGTGCCGTCGGGCCGCCCCTGGAACCACATGGGAGGCCCGTTCGAGGGCGCCCAGTCCTGGCCGATGAGGGTCGACCCGTTCGAGGTGAGCGACCCGTCGGCCTGGTGCTTCATGAACAGCTGCGACACGCCCGTGCCGGCCAGCGGGAAGGCCAGCCCGCACACGAGCACGAAGAGCACCGACAGCACGACCGACCGGCGAAGGTGCACGAGCATCAGTACCACCCCACCGCGGTCAGGAAGAGGTCGATGAGCTTGATGAAGAGGAAGGGCGTCAGCACGCCCCCCACCCCGTAGATCAACACGTTGCGCCGGAGGATGGACGAGGCGCTCGACGGCCGCCAGCGCACGCCGCGCAGAGCGAGCGGGATGAGGGCGACGATCACCAGGGCGTTGAAGATCACCGCCGACAGCACCGCGCTCTGAGCGTTGTGCAGCTTCATGATGTTGAGGGCGCCGAGCTTCGGATAGGTGGCGAGGAACAGCGCCGGGATGATGGCGAAGTACTTGGCCACGTCGTTGGCGATGGAGAAAGTCGTCAGCGCGCCCCGGGTGATGAGCAGCTGCTTGCCGACCTCGACGATGTCGATCAGCTTCGTCGGGTTGGAATCGAGGTCGACCATGTTGCCGGCCTCCTTCGCCGCAGTGGTACCGGTGTTCATGGCCACACCGACGTCGGCCTGGGCGAGTGCCGGCGCGTCGTTGGTGCCGTCGCCGGTCATGGCCACGAGCTTGCCGCCCTCCTGCTCGGCCTTGATGAGCTCCATCTTCGCCTCAGGGGTGGCCTCGGCCAGGAAGTCGTCGACGCCCGCCTCCTGGGCGATGGCCGCGGCGGTGAGCGGGTTGTCGCCGGTGATCATCACCGTGCGGATCCCGACCGCCCGCAGGTGGTCGAACCGCTCGCGGATGCCCTGCTTCACCACGTCCTTGAGCTCGATGACTCCGAGGATGCTCGGCCCATCGGCCACCACGAGCGGCGTGGAGCCGGCCCGTGAGATGTGCTCGACGATGTCGCGCAGACCGTCGGGGGCGATGCCGCCTTGCTCCTGCACCCACTTGATGACCGAATCGGCCGCTCCTTTCCGGATACGACGGCCGTCGACGTCGAGCCCCGACATCCGGGTCGTGGCCGAGAAGGGGACGAAGGTGTGCCCCTCGCCGAGGTCGCGCTCGCGGAGTCCGAAGCGCTCCTTGGCGAGCACGACGATGGACCGGCCCTCGGGCGTCTCGTCGGCGAGCGAGGCGAGCTGGGCCGCTTCGGCAACGTCCTGCTCGTGGCGACCTCCCGCCGGGTGGAAGGTGGAGGCCATCCGGTTGCCCATGGTGAT
>DASRBM010000484.1:0-5999 GCA_035653635.1 Acidimicrobiales bacterium
CGCCGCCGGCGCCGGCATGCTCGTCGGTCCGGGCGAGCTCTACGGGGACGCCGGTGCCGACCACGTCCGCATCGCACTGGTCGTCACCGACGAGCAGGTGCACACCATGGTGGAGCGCCTGGCCCACCTCGACGTGGGCACGGCCGTGGCGGTTCCATCGCGGGGCGGAGGAGGAGCCCGGTAACCTCGGCCGGATGGCCGACCTGCAGGCGACGATCGAAGAGCTGTGGAGCAGAGCCGGGGAGATCACCCCCGGGGACCCCGACGCCACCGAGGCGGTGGTGAAGGCCATCGACCTGCTCGACCGGGGCGAGGTGCGCGTGGCCGAGGAGGACGCGGCCGGCGAGGTGATCGTCAACCTGTGGCTCAAGTACGCCATCCTGCTGCTGTTCAGGCTGCGCTCCATCACGACCAGTGAGGTGGGGCCGTTCGAGTACGCCGACAAGCTCCCGCTCAAGACCGGCTACGCGGAGGCCGGTGTGCGGGTGGTCCCCGGTGCGTCGGCGCGGTGGGGATCGTTCCTCGACCGCGGGGTCGTGCTCATGCCGAGCTACGTCAACATCGGGGCGCGCGTCGGAGCGGACACCATGGTGGACACCTGGGCCACGGTTGCCTCGTGCGCCCAGATCGGCGCCAGGGTCCACCTGTCGGGCGGCGTGGGCATCGGTGGCGTCCTCGAGCCCCCCAACGCGGCACCCGTCATGGTGGGTGACGACGCCTTCATCGGCAGCCGCTGCATGATCACCGACGGCGCCCGGGTGGGTGCGGGGGCGGTCGTCGGGTCGGGGACGATCCTGAACCCGTCCATCCCCGTCATCGACGCGGAGACGGGTGAGGAGCTCGCCCGCGGCGTGGTGCCGCCCTGGAGCGTGGCCGTGAGCGCGTCGCGCCGGCGCCAGTTCCCCGGTGGCGAGTTCTTCCTGCCGTGCGTGCTCGTCATCAAGCGCCTCGAGCCGGGACAGCGCCACGACAAGGCCACCCTCGAGTCGGTCCTGCGCGGCCACGGCTCGGCCAGCTGACGGCCCGGGTACGTCCGACGTGACCCAGCCCCTCAGCGTGGCGGGGGACCTCCTGTGGCTCACGGCCGCGCTCGTCGACGTGCCGTCGGTGAGCCGGTCCGAGGCCCAGCTGGCCGACGTGGTCGAAGCCGCCCTCGACGCCGTGCCCGAGCTCATCGTCCTCCGGGTGGGCGACAGCGTGGTGGCCCGCTCCGAGGCCGGGAGGGAGCGGCGGGTGCTGCTCGCCGGCCACCTCGACACGGTGCCGCCCTTCGGCGACGTGTCGGCCACCGTGCACGAGGACGCCGTGTCCGGACTCGGCGCGGTGGACATGAAGGGCGGCCTCGCCGTGATGCTGTCGCTCGCCGGCGAGGTGGCCCGGGCCGCGGTCGACGTCACCTTCGTCTTCTACGCCGGTGAGGAGATCGAGCGCGACGCCAACGCGCTCGCGGCCATGGCCCGCGACGGTGCGGCCTGGTTGCAGGCCGACATGGCCGTCCTCGGCGAACCCACCGGCGGGGTGGTGGAGGCCGGCTGTCAGGGGACGATGCGGGCGGTGATCCGCGTCGGCGGGAGGCGGGCCCACACGGCGAGGCCGTGGACGGGCACGAACGCCGTGCACCGCCTGGGCGCCGTGCTCCGCATGCTCGACGACTACGCGCCGCGTCCGGTCGAGCTCGAGGGTTGCGTCTACACCGAGCAGCTCCAGGCCGTGCGGGTGGAAGGCGGCGTGGCCGGCAACGTGGTGCCGGACTCGGCGTCCGTCACGGTGAACTACCGGTTCGCCCCCGACCGCGACGCGGCCGCGGCCGAGCGCGAGCTGCGCCGGATGTTCGCGTCGGTCCTCGACGAGGAGGCGGGCGACCGCCTCGAGGTGGTGGACGTGGCCGAAGGTGCGCCGCCGGCGTTGGCGAACGCCTTCGTGGCCGACCTGGTGGAGGCGACCGGCGCGCCGGCCCGGGCAAAGGTGGGATGGACCGACGTGGCCACCCTCGCCTCCCTCGGCATCCCGTCGGCGAACTTCGGACCCGGCGACCCGCTGCTCGCCCACACCCCCGACGAGCGGGTGACACGCCAGGAGCTGGTGGACGTCCGACGGGTGCTCGCCCGGCTGCTCGGGCTCCCTGGGGACGGTGTCGGCGCCGAGGACCGAGGCCGCTAGGGTCCGCGGTGGCGGCCCGACCGGAGCCGCCCAGCGAGGAGGACCGCATGCCTGTCGACGTCGGATCCCAGGCTCCCGACTTTGAGCTCCCCGCCTCGACCGGTGACAAGGTGTCGCTGGCGGCCTTCCGAGGCGAGCGCAACGTCGTGCTCGTCTTCTATCCCTTCACCTTCACTGGAGTCTGCCGGGGTGAGCTGTGCGAGCTGCGCGACGACCTCACCTCGTTCGAGGAGGCCGGTGTGCAGGTGCTGGCGGTGTCGTGCGACTCGGTCCACGCGCAGCGCAAGTGGGCCGAGGAAGAGGGCTTCACCTTCCCCGTCCTTTCGGACTTCTGGCCCCACGGGGCGGTGGCCCAGGCCTACGGCGTGTTCAACGACGCGCTGGGGTGCGCCAACCGCCACACCTTCGTCATCGACAAGGACGGCACCGTGGTGGCGACGTTCGCCTCGGCCGACCTGCGCACCCCCCGCGAGAAGGCGGAGTACGAGGCGGCACTCGCCAAACTGAGCTGACCAGTACGCGCCGGCGTCAGAGCCGGCGCAGGACGGTGACGACCTTGCCGTAGACGGTGACCTCGGTGGGGTCGAACTCCATCGGTGCCATGCCCGCGTTCGCCGGCGTCAGCACCACCTTGCCGCGCTTGCGGGCGAAGGTCTTCACGGTGGCCTCGTCACCGGGGATGCCGGCCACCACCACGTCGCCGTTGTCGGCTTCGGCCTGCTGGCGCACGACGACGTAGTCGCCGTGGAGGATGCCGGCGTCGACCATGGAGTCGCCACGGACGCGGAGCATGAAGAGCGACCCGGTACCGGTGAAGTCCTCCGGCAGCGGCAGCAGCTCCTCGACGTTCTCACTGGCGAGCACCCCGGTACCGGCGGCGACGTCGCCGACGAGCGGCACGGTGCGCACCGGACGGGCCGCCATGGCGGCCCTCGACGAGGGGTCGAAGCGGACCTCGATGGCCCGGGGCTTGGTGGGGTCCCGGCGCAGGTAGCCCTCGCGCTGGAGCACGGCCAGGTGGGCGTGCACGGTCGATGACGAGGTGAGCCCCACGGCTTCGCCGATCTCGCGCACCGAGGGGGGGTAGCCGCGCTCGCGCAGGCTCTCGGCGATGCACTCGAGGATCTCGAGCCGCTTGCCCGTCAACGCCTCCGCCATGGTCCCTCCCTCGTCCCGGCCCGCCCGGCAGCCCGGCTCGGAGAGCGGGGGGTCGGGCGAACACCAGTTCGACCAGGGTAGCGACAACGGGGATCCAAGGCAAACATCTGTTCGGTCGGTCCCCTCCGGTGCCTGGGTCCTGCCGGCTCCGGACCTGGTCGGGGCGGTGTTACACCCGGCGGTCATGCTGCGGCCATGCCTGTCGCGTCGTGTCCCTCGGCCCTTGACACGAACACACGTTCGTGTTGTGATCTGGAGTGTGACGAACATGCGTTCGCCAGGGAGGAACCGGTGACCACCGTCGCTTTCGCCGCCCCCCGCACGGCCCGCAGGCCGGCGCCGGGCCACCCGGTCCGCCCGTCGATGCCCGGCTGGCGCCCGCGCCACGCGCCCGCCACCGCCCGTGCCGCCCGCCACCTCGGGCCCGTTCCCGCTCCGCACGCCGGGGCACACGAACGAACCGACACGCGCCGGACGTCCCCCGTGGTCCGCCGCCGCCGGCTCACGCTCGGCCTGTCCGCGGTCGGCATCCTCGTCGCCCTCGCACTCCCCTGGGGCGGGGCCGGGTCGCATCCCCTCACCGCGGCTCGCCCCGTCCTGGCGGGGGCGGCTCTCACCCCCCACACCGTCTACGTCGTGCAGCCGGGCGACACCATGTGGGGGATCGCAGAGCGCCTCGACCCGAACAGCGATCCACGGGCCGTGGTGGCGGCGCTGACCGCTCAGGTCGGCGCGGACACGCTGCAGCCCGGCGAGCACCTGCTCCTTCCCTAGGCGCCGACCGGCAGCGGTCCGATCGACCAGGCCCGGCGGTAGGTTTGCCGTGTGCGCTGCCCCTGGTGTCAGAGCCTCGACGACAAGGTGGTCGACTCGCGTCTGGCCGAGGACGGGGGCGCCATCCGGCGGCGGCGCGAATGTCTCGCCTGCGGGGGCCGTTTCACCACCTACGAGCGTCTCGAGGAGGCGCCGCTGTGGGTCGCCAAGCGGTCGGGTCAGCGTGAGCCCTTCGACAGGGCCAAGCTCGTGGCCGGGGTGCGATCGGCCACCAAGAACCGGCCCGTCACCGAGGAGCAGCTCGACGCTCTCGCCCAGGCGGTCGAGGACGCGTTGCGGGGTGTGGGGGCCGAGGTGACGAGCCAGCAGATCGGCGTGGCCGTGCTCGAGCGCCTGCGCGAGGTGGACGACGTGGCCTACCTGCGCTTCGCCTCCGTCTACAAGGGGTTCGAGGACATCGGGGACTTCCAGCGCGAGGTGGGGCTGCTCACGAAGACGACCGAGCCGAAGCGCAAGGGCTAGGCCGGTGCCCGACCTGCTCCACCAGGCACCCGACCGGGTGCTCGCCGTCTATGCGCATCCCGACGACCCCGACGTGTCGTGTGGTGGCACGCTCGCCCGCTGGGCCGAGGCCGGGTCCGAGGTGCACGTCGTCATCTGCACGAGCGGCGACAAGGGGACGAGCGACCCCGACGAGTCGCCGGTCGACCTGGCCGCCCGACGCCGCGAGGAAGCGGCCGAGGCGGCGGCCGTGGTGGGCCTCGCCGGTCAGCACCTGCTCGGACATCCCGACGGCGAGCTCACCGACGACGCGGCGTTGCGGGCGGAGCTGGTGGGGTTCATCCGCCGGCTGCGCCCGACGGCGGTGCTGTGCCCTGATCCCACGGCCGTGTTCTTCGGCGCCGACTACTTCAACCACCGCGACCATCGCGTCGTCGGCTTCGCCGCACTCGACGCGGTGGCACCCGCCGCCGCGCTCCCGCACTACTTCCCCGAACAGGGACCGGCGCACCACGTGGAGACGACGCTGCTGTCGGGCACGCTCGAGCCGACGGTGTGGGTCGACATCGGTGGGACCATCGACGTCAAGGCCGCTGCCGTCGCCTGTCACCGCAGCCAGTTCGCGGGGGAGTCGGACTGGGCCGGGCGCGCAGTGCGCCTGCGGGCCGAGGAGGAGGGCCGGCGGGCCGGCGTGGCCTACGCCGAGGGGTTCCGGCTGCTGCGCCTGGGCTGATGAGCGTCCTCGACTGCACGGTGCTGCACGTCGACATGGACGCGTTCTTCGCCGCCGTGGAGGTGCTCGACGACCCCGCGCTCGCCGGCAAACCGGTGATCGTCGGCGGATCCGGCATGCGCGGGGTGGTGGCGTCGTGCACCTACGAGGCCCGCGTGTTCGGTGTGCGTTCGGCGATGTCGGCGGTCGAGGCGCGCCGGCGCTGCCCCAAGGCGCTGTTCGTCTCCGGCCGGTACTGGCGCTACCAGCAGGTGAGCGAACAGCTGCACGAGGTGCTCCACGAGTTCACCCCGGTGGTAGAGCCGATCGGGCTCGACGAAGCCTTCCTCGACGTCGCCGGCGCCGTGCGTCTACTCGGGCCGCCCCCCACCATCGCCGCCGCCTTGCGGGCCGCCGTCGGCGACCGCTTGGGGCTCACCTGCTCGGTCGGTGTGGCCCGCACCAAGATGGTGGCCAAGCTCGCTTCGGAGGCGGCCAAGCCGCTGGCGACATCCGAGGGTCCCCGTCCGGGCCGGGGCGTGGTGGTGGTGGAACCCGAGCAGGAGCTCGCCTTCCTCCACGCGCTGCCCGTGCGCGCCCTGTGGGGCGTCGGCCCGGCCACCGCCGTCCGGCTCGAGCGTCTCGGGGTCACCACCGTCGCCGAGCTGGCGGCCCTGCCCGAGGAGACGCTGCG
>DASRBM010000485.1:0-11683 GCA_035653635.1 Acidimicrobiales bacterium
CCGATCACGACCATCTGCGGCCCCTTTCGCCACCAGGCCCCGACGCGCGTCAGGGCCGAGTAGGTGCCCACGCCGAAGAGCACCACCGCGCTCAGGACGATGGCGAGCACCAGGGCGGGGGTACGGTGCAGGAAGAGAAACGGGAACAGCGGGATGAGATGCCCGATGAGGGTGGCGACGGTGATGACGACCGAGCTCCGGATGACGTCGTGCTGGCCGACGGGCTGCAGATGGCGCTCCTCCTGCAGGATGGTCCCGAGCCACTTGTCGCGGTTTGCGGTGATGGTCGTCACCACCTGGTCGAGCAGGTCGCCCGAGAAACCCTTGCTCCGGTAGAGCTCCTCGACCTCGTGGCGCTCCATGTCGGGGTCGTCCCGGACGGCGGACGCCTCGATGGCGCGCTGGGCCTGGTAGTAGTCGCGATCGGCAACCGTCGAGGTGTAGCCGACCGCCCCCATCGAGATCGACTCGGTGATCGCTGCCGCGAAGCCGGCCGACAGCAGCACCGTGCGGCTCCCTCCGCCGGCCAGCACCCCGAGGATGATGCCGAGGATGTTCACCAGTCCGTCCTGGCCACCGAGGATGACGTCGCGTAGCCAGTCGGTCGCCCCCTCGTGGCTGTGCCGCCGGCCCGTGCCGGAGACGGGTCCGGCGTGGTCCTCCTCCGAGCCGCCGCGGGCGACGCTGCGACCCAGACGGGTGATGATCGCCAGCGGGGTGGACGAGGACTCCGTGGAGGACGACTCGCTCATGGCGCCGCTCCTTTCCTCGCGAGCACGGTTCGAATCCTCAGGACAGCAGCTCGAGCAGGCGCTCGGGAGGCCGGGCCACGACGGCGCGGTCGCCGACCACGAAGATGGGCCGCTCGAGCAGGATCGGGTCGGCCACGATGGCGTCGAGCAGCTCGTCAGGCCCGGCGTCCGCCAGTCCGAGCTCCTTGTAGCGGTCCTCACCCGTGCGCATCATGGCCCGGGGGTCGTCGATCCCGAGCTTGCCCATCAGGTCCTGGAGCGCCGCCCGTGTGGGCGGCTCGTCGAGGTAGCGGATCACCTCGGCCTCGACGCCGTGCTCGGCGAGGATGGAGGCCGCCGTGCGGCACTTGGAGCAGGACGGGTTGAAGTACAGGCTCGACATGCAGCTCCGATCCGGGTGACTTCTGCGGGAGGCCAGCGTATCGACCGGCCCGGCCGGCGCCGTTTCGTAGCATGCGCTGCGCGAGCGGGGAGAATGCTTCGCCATGACCGACGACGGCGTGCAATTCGGGATCTATCTGCCGCAGGTCGGCATGTCCTTCGAGGACGTCCTCGCCCGTGCCCTCGAGTGCGAGCGACTCGGCTACGACTCCTTCTGGCTCTTCGACCACCTCTACTCTCCCGGACAGCCGACCGTGCCGTCCTACGAGGGCTTCACCCTCGCCACCGCCCTCCTCGCCCGGACCTCCGCGCTGCGCGTCGGCCACCTCGTGCTGTGCAACAACTTCCGCCATCCGGCGCTGCTGGCCAAGATGCTCACCACCCTCGACGTGATCTCGGGTGGCCGGGTCGAGGTCGGCATCGGCAGCGGTTCGGTCGAGCGGGAGCACCTCGAGGCCGGGATCGCCTGGGGGCCGATGGCGGAGCGCAGTGCCCGCCTGCAGGAGGCTCTCGAGATTCTCACCCGCATGTTCGCCGGTCCGGCGACCACGTTCGAGGGCGATCACTACCGCGTCGCCGATCTCCCCAACGTGCCCGGGCCGGTCCAGCAGCCCCGGCCGCCGATCCACATCGGCGGGGCCGGTCCGAAGCGGACACTGCCGCTCGTCGCCCGCTACGCCGATGTGTGGAACGTCCCGACCTATGCGCTTGATCGTCTGGACGAGCTCGGGCGCCAGGTCGACGCCGCCTGCGAGCGCGTCGGGCGCGACCCCGCCACGCTCGTCCGCTCGGTCGAAGCCGTGCTGGCGATCGCGCCGGAGGACGGCCTCGAGGCCGCCATCGCCACCGCACGCCGCCGGTACGGGACGCCGGGCTTCGGTCTCGATGCCGGCGGATTCGCCGGCACGCCGGCACAGGTGACCGAGCGTGTGGGCGAACTGGTGGCAGCCGGCTTCTCGTCGTTCGTCTTCATCACCCACGACCGTGCCGGATCGGACACGCTCCAGCTCTTCGCCGAAGAGGTGATGGCGCACTTCCCGCGACGGCGACGGCCGGGCGCGGCGGCGCCTCAGCGGTAAGCGGTCACCCCACGATCACGAAGTGACCGTGACCACCACCGACGCGCTGTGGCAGGTGACGCCGGCGCATCCGTGTACCACGAGCGTCAAGGTGCCCGCCGTGTGTCCGGCGGTGACCGACAGCACCGACGTCGCCGTCGCCGACGGACCGAGCACGACACTCGTCGGGTTGAGCGTCGCCTTGTCCGAGGCGGGCACGCCGGTGACCGACAGCTGCACCGTGGCGCTCAGGAAGGCGTTGGCGGTGAGGGTGATCGTGCTCGTGGCGTTGTGGTTCTTCTGGATCCGCAGCTGCGCCGGCTGGGCCGTCATGGCGAAGTCCGGTGTCCCCGTGAAAGCGACGACACCGGTACCGGTGGGCACGAGGAGCGTCCCCTGGCCGATGGCGAGGCCCGTGAGCGGTTGCGACACGTTCTGCTCGTCGGGGGCAGGCACCGGCGCGCCGACCGGGCCGGACCACAGGACGGCGCCGGTCAGGGCGGAAAGGGCGAACAGCGTGCCCGAGGCCGAGCCCTCGTAGACGACCCCGTTGGCGACGAGAGGTGCGGAGTCGAGTTGTCCGTCGCCGGAGAAGGTCCACGACGCGCCCCCGCCCGACAGGCTCTGGGCGGTGAGCACACCCCCGGAGAGGAAGTAGCCGGCACCCGACGAGAAGGCCGGGGCAGGTCCGGCAGCGAAGCTGCCGACGGCGGACCCGGTGCCGGGGTCGAGCTCCACGTTGCCGAGGACCGGATCGCGGACCCATAGGCGTCCACCCGCCAGCACCGGCGTCCGGCCACCCCCGCCCTCGCACGACGAGGTGTGGTGCCACAGCAGCGCACCGCTCGCCGGGTCGAAGGCGTATGCCTGCTCGCACGCGTAGGACACGTACACCGCGGTCGAGGTCACGACGGGGGAGCTCTCGTCGCCGTTCGCCACCGGTGCCGTCCACTTCACCGCGCCGGTCGTCTCGTCGACGGCGTACAGGGTGCCCCCGGACCCGGCGCCGCCCGTGTACAGCGTGCCGTTGGATGCCGTCGGAGCCGAGGTGAACGCGCTCTGGCCCGGGAGCTGTGTCGTCCACACCGAACCGCCGGTGGCGGCGTCGAAAGCCCGGAGCTGCCCGTCGTAGTCGAGACTGAAGACCCGTCCGCCGTCGTAGGCGAGGGCGGACCAGAAGTACGTGCCGCCGAGCGGCGCCGACCAGCGCACTGCGCCGGTGGCCAAGTCGAGGGCGAACAAGGTCGTGCCGTACGCGCTCGGGTTGGTGGCGGCCGTCACGTAGGCCACCGCGCCGGCGATGACAGGGTACGACGTCGGACCGCCGAAGCCGGCCGACCAGAGCTTCGTGAGCGGTGGCGCGAGGACGTCGGACTGGGCGCCGTCGTGGAGGGCGTCGCCCTGATACGCCACGGCCGCGTCGGAGCCGGTCACCGCGCCGGCAGGCGCGGCGATACCGGAGAGCCCGAAGAGGCCGGCTGCCGCCCACGACGCGATGAGCCCGAAGCGAAGGGTGCGGGCGGGGGTCCGTCCCCGGCGGTGGGGGTCGGGCCGTCCCTTTCGCCGGTGCACCACGGTTCCTCCCCTGCGCCGCCCCCGACGACTGGAATCGTACGAAGCGGCGCCGTCCGGTCCCATGGGCCCTGCGCTTCAAATTCGGCCGGCGAGAGAAGGGCGCCCCGTCCCTGGCCGCGGACCAGGAACGGGGCGGACGGAGGGCTCACTGTGGCTTCCAGGACACAGTGAAAACCTCGAGGGCAGGGTCCCAAAGACCCCTTCCGGGGTCAATGAGTCCTGGGGCCCATTTCGGCGTCACGGCCGTTGCGGGTGGCGGGGCCCTTGGCGGTGCCCCCACGGACGCTGGCGACCTGTGTTTGTATACATACAATAACTGTGTGGCTACCACGAGAAGGCCGGGGACCGACCTGGCCGAGCTGACGGACGCGGTGCTCACCGCCAGCCGCGTCCTCGTCGGCGTGGCGGCCCGTTCCCTCGCCGCCACCGAGGACATCTCGATCCCGCAGTACCGGGCGCTGGTGGTGCTCGGTGGACGAGGTCCGCAACGCCCGGTCGACCTGGCGGAAGCGCTCGGCATCGACCCTTCGACCGTCACCCGTCTCTGCGACCGGCTCGTGGACAAGCGCCTCATCTCACGTCGCCGCCAGGGCACGGATCGACGCGAAGTCCGCCTGCAGCTGACGGCGCGGGGAGCGCAGCTCCTCGAGCGGGTGACGACGAGCAGGCGGGTGGAGATCGAACGGATCCTCGAAGCGGTCCCGGCGGGAGAGCGACGAGGACTCGTGCGGGCCTTCGCCATCTTCTCGTCGGCCGCGGGTGAAGTGCCGGAGGCGCAGTGGCCGCGCAGCTGGGATCTCTAGGGGCGCCGCTCCGGATCCGGCTGCGGGGGATCCGGACGGGCGTCGGGCAGTGGGTCGCCACCTCGAGCTACCTGCGCAAGTGGCTCGTCCTCGGACTCGCCATCGGGGTCATCGCCGGGTTCGGCGCGGTGGCGCTCTACTCGGCGCTCCAGGTGGCGACCTGGTTCTTCCTCCATGTCCTCGCCGGGTACGACGTGCCCCGATCTGCCGGTGAGAACGTCGTGCACGGGTCGCCGTCGTTCAGCCGGCCGTGGGCCATCCCACTCGTGGTCGGTCTCGGGGGACTGCTGTCGGGCATCCTCGTGTTCCGTTTCGCGCCCGATGCCGAGGGCCACGGCACGGACGCGGCCATCCGCGCCGTGCACGAGAACCCGCGGGGAATCCGCGTGCGCACGGTGGTGGTGAAGCTCGTGGCCTCGGCGCTCACCATCGGGTCGGGTGGATCCGGAGGACGGGAGGGTCCGACGGCGCAGATCAGCGCCGGGTTCGGGTCGCTGCTCGCCCGTGGGCTCAACCTGTCGCCGGCCGACGGCCGGGTCGCCGTGTCGGTGGGCATCGGGTCGGGCATCGGGGCGATCTTCAAGGCGCCGCTCGGTGCCGCGGTGCTCGCCGCCGAGCTCGTCTACCGCGACGACATCGAGGTGGAGACGCTGTTGCCGGCGATCATCGCGTCGGTGGTGTCCTACGCCATCTTCGGCGCCGTCGAAGGGTTCACCCCGCTCTTCGGCTACCTCCCCCGCTACGAGATCGGCGATCCGCTCAGCCTGGCCTGGTTCGCCGTCATCGGCGTCGCCGCGGGGCTCGTCGGCATCCTGTACGCCAAGAGCTTCTACGGGATCGCCGATCTCTTCGGTCGCCTGCCGGTCACCCGCTACCTGAAGCCCGCAATCGGCGGGTCGGCGGTGGGTTTCATCGCCCTCGGCGTCCCCGAGGTCCTCGGCACCGGATACGGCTGGGTGCAGCAGGCCTTCACCCGACAGAGCCTCCTCCACCTGTCGATCGCCGTCGTGGTGGCGCTGCCCTTCGCACGCATCGTGTCGACGGGCCTGTCCATCGGGTCGGGCGGGTCGGGTGGCATCTTCGGCCCCGGCATCGTCATCGGTGCGTTCGTCGGCGCCGCCATCTGGCGGCTTCTGGAGCCGTTCGCCCCCGGCGTGCCGCACGAGCCCACGGTGTTCGTCGTCGTCGGGATGATGGCCTGCTTCGGCAGCATCGCCCGGGCGCCCATCGCCGTGATGCTCATGGTGGCCGAGATGACGGCGTCCATCGAGACCCTCGCGCCCGCCATGCTTGCCGTCGGCATCGCCACGCTCATCGTGCGCCGGAGCGACGACACCATCTACCGGAGCCAGATCCGGGCCCGGTCGGACTCACCGGCGCATCGTCTGCAGTTCGGGATGCCGCTGCTCTCCAACGTGACGGTGGCCGAGGTGATGGCCACCCCCCTCCTCCTCCTGCAGGCCGACGACACCGTCGTCCGAGCGCGGGCGCTGCTTCGCGACCGTCATCTGCCCGGCGGTCCCGTGGTGGACCAGCGGGGGGCGTTCCTCGGGACGGTGGCCACATCGGATCTCGAGGACATGGGCAGCGCGGACGCGGCCCGGACGCTCGACCGGGTGGTCGACGTCACCGCGCCGAGCGTGCAGGCCAACGCCGCTCTCGACGTCGCCCTCGACGCGATGACGAAGGCGTCCGGATCGTGGATCCCCGTCCTCGACACGTCCCAGCACGTCGTCGGGATCTTCAACACCACAGCCCTCGTGGCCGGCTACCGGCGTGCGCTCGTGACGAACACCACGCGCCTGTCGCAACTGGCCGGGAACGCGCTGCCGGTCGAGGTGGAGGTCGCAGCCGGTGCCGGCGTCGCCGGCATCCCCCTCCGTGCGGTGCACCTGCCGCTCGGCACGATCGTCCTCACGGTGCAGCGCGGGCCGAACCTGCTCTTCGCCGATCCGGAGACCGTCCTCGAACCCGGCGATCTGGTGAGCGCCCTGGTGCGCCCCCAGGGGCAGACCGCTTTCGAGGCGCTGTTCGCCGGCGCGGAGGAGCGTCTCGGCGAGGCGCAGTAGACCGATTCGTCTACCGGCCTGCCGGGCTGAGGCAGCGCGTTCGCGGGTCCGGCGACCGATGAACACGGCACAAGCAATTGTTCGGAGCAAGACTTGTCCCGTGGCAGGACCGATCAAGGCGGCGAGTCTGCCTGCCGAAATCCCAGGTGTGGCCGGCGCGGACCGGGCCCGGGGACACTCCTGGGTCGGGCATGTCGCGAGCATCCTGGGCGCGAGTGCGCTCACTGCCCTCGCGTTCATCCTGCTGGCGCACTTCCGCCTGACCGGTGGTTGGCCGCTGTGGGTCCTTCTCATCGTGCTGGCCGTCGCCAGTGTGGCGGGGGAGTTGACGAGCCGCCTGATCCGGGCCGACGCCCGGGCGCTCGTGCTCCATCTGGCCATCGGATCGCAGTGCATGGCCACGGCCCTCGTCATCTACGCCATCGGCTGGGGGCCGACGTTGGCCGTGGGCTATCTCTTCATCGCGGCCCGCGCCCTCGACCTGGGAGGCTCGCGGACCTGGCACATCGCCTTCGTCTGGGCCGGCATCGGCACCGTCCTCGGCCAGATCGCCATCGCAACGGGCCTGGTCTCGACCTACGTGCCCGTTCCCTACGTCCACGGACTCGCCGCGCTGAGCATCCTCGGCTTCGGGTTCGTCATGTCGCTCCTCGGGTCGAAGACCGAGCAGAGCGAGATCGCGCTGGCCGAGCGCAATCTGGCCGCGTCCGACACCAGGGCGGCACTGTCGCTGCTCACGGCCACGCTCGACTCGACCGCTGACGGCATCCTGGTCGTCGACACCGACGGCGCCATCAAGCAGTTCAACAGCCGCTTCGCCCACATGTGGCGGATACCGGACGACATCCTGGCCCGCGGCGACGACAGTGCCGCGATCGCCTTCGTCCTCGACCAACTGCTCTACCCCGAGATGTTCGTGGCCAAGGTCGAGGAGCTCTACGTCAACGTCGACGCCGAGAGCGACGACACGCTCCGCTTCAAGGACGGCCGGGTCTTCCACCGCCATTCCCGTCCCCAGCGGGTCGACGGGCAGGTGGTCGGGCGGGTGTGGAGCTTCCGCGACGTCACCGACCACCACCGCCTGCTCGAGGAGCTCGAGCACCAGGCCTTCCACGACAGCCTCACCGGCCTGGCCAACCGGGCGCTGCTGCGGGACCGCCTGGAGCACGCCCTGGCCCGGTCGCGTCGCTCGGAGGCGACCGTCACGGTCCTGTTCTGCGACCTCGACGGGTTCAAGATGGTGAACGACACGCTCGGGCACGACGCCGGCGACCTCCTGCTCGTGGAGGTCGCCCGCCGCATGACCGAGCAGCTGCGCGAGGAGGACACGGCGGCCCGTCTCGGCGGCGACGAGTTCGCCATCGTCCTCGACGACACGCCGGCCGACGAGGCCGTCGCCCTCGCCGAACGTCTGCTCACGTCCCTGCGGGCGCCGTTCGTCGTGCAGGGCCGCGAACTGAGCGCCCGGGCGTCGATCGGCATCGCCGATTCCTCCGACCCCGGGCTCAGCGCCGACTCCCTGCTGAGTCGGGCCGACATCGCCATGTACGCGGCCAAGGCGAGCGGGCGTGACCGGTGCGTGTGGTTCGAGCGCGAGATGCAGGCGGAGCTGGCCGCCCGCCACCGCCTGCACGGGGAGCTCCGCCACGCGGTGCTCGTCGACAGCTCCTTGACGCTGCACTATCAACCGGTTTTCGACCTGCAGAGCGGACGGGTCGACTCGCTCGAGGCTCTCGTCCGGTGGAACCACCCGACGAGGGGGCTGGTGCCCCCCGACGAGTTCATCCCGATCGCGGAGGAGACCGGGCTGATCCACGAGATCGGGCGCTTCGTGCTGGAGGAGGCGTGCCGGCAGATGGTCCTGTGGCGTGCGCAGCCGGGGACATCCGACCCGAGCGTCAGCGTGAACGTGTCCCCCGTCCAGCTCGCGGAGGATCAATTCGTCTCCTATGTCGAAGCCGCCCTGCACCGGACGGGACTCGCACCGACGTGTCTGGTCCTGGAGCTGACCGAGAGCGCCTTGCTCTCCGACACCGAGCGGGTCCACAGCAGGCTCACCCAGTTGCGCGAGCTCGGGATCCGCGTGGCGGTCGACGACTTCGGCACCGGGTACTCGTCGCTGTCGTACCTGCGGCAGTTCCCGATCGACTACCTGAAGATCGACAGGTCGTTCGTCTCCGAGCTCGGGCAGCCGAGCGAACAGGCGAGGGCGCTGGTCAGGTCCATCATCGGGATCGGCCACGATCTCGGGCTGCGGGTGATCGCCGAGGGCATCGAGGAGCCCGAGCAGCTGAGCGTCCTGCAGGAGGAGCACTGCGATTTCGGCCAGGGCTTCCTGCTCGGGCGCCCGGTGCCGAGCGGCCAGGTGCACGGACGGATCCAGCAGCTCCTCGCCACCTAGTCGGCGGCGATCTGTGCACCTCCAACAAGGCTCACGGCGAACCCTGAGCCCTCTTGGAGGTGGTGCCTCCGGATACGAACCGAATTCGTGCGCTGCCGGGCGTCGAGATCAGACTTCCTCGACAGCGCAGCCCAGACTCGGGGCAGTCCGCAGCCGGGCGTCGGCGGTAAGCAGTGGGAGGGACAGGGCATCGGCCAAGGCGGCGTAAAGGGCGTCGTAGAAGGTGACGTTCTCGCGGCGCTTCCACGCCGCCCGGGCCAGCCCGTCGGTCATCTCGTACCGGTGGTCGATCAGCGCCGGTGCTGCAAGGAGTAGTTCCTCGGCATCCAGCGCGGAGATCTCGCCGCGCAGGGTCCTCCGCCGCAGGACGTTACCCATCTCGGCGTCGATCAGGTGTGGCGCATGACAGTCCTCGGAGCGCAGTCGGGCTCGGAGCACCTCGGCCCGGGGGGTTCGCCCAAGCAAGGCGAAGGCCAGGGCCGAGGCGTCGACCACGAGCGCCATGCCTCAGCGCCGGTCCGCGTCGAGGTCCTCGAGAATCGACGCGGGGGAGGGCCCTCCGTTCGGGCTGCGGACCAACACCCTTTCGACCCGTTCGAGGGCCTCCTCCTTGGTCGGCCGTCCCGCGAGAGCCACGAGTTGTTCCCTCATATAGGCCTGCAGGGACATCCCGGCTCGGCGCGCCCGCCGTCGGAGGACCTCGTAGGACTCTTCGGGGAGTTCCCTCACCTGGATCGTCGGCATAGCGCAAGTATAGCGCAATAGCGCTACACGCGTCGCCCGGATTTTGAAGGGCGGAAGCGCCCTCGGGTCCTCGTCAACGCTTCGTGGAAGGTGCCCAAATGGTCGATGGCTGCGAGCGGAACACGCGGCGGTGCCGGTGGAAGCTCGTCTCCGAACATCGCAGTCAGGAGGCGATGTATGACCGGATGCGTCGCCGCTGAACGCGGTGTTCGGCGCCTCAGGCTCGGGGCTTCTGAGGAGTCAGCTCGCTCTTGTAGGCCGGGACTCTGTCAGGGCTTAGTCCCCCAGGCCTGGATGTACAGGGGCGAAACTACGAACGTTTCTGGCTGTTCGATATGACTTCGAAGCGTTGCCCGCAGCTGGCCAAGCTCATCGTCGGAGATCAGCCCCTCTGCCACCAAGTTTGGCGCGAAGGCCGCCAGGATGTCGGCGGGGATGGTCCGTCGAGCGTGACCGGGGGGGCACACGTGAGTGATGCTGCGGGCTTCGATATTGACCAGTCCTTGCTCGCGCAGAAGGCGGGGTAGGCGCAGACCGATGTGTAGGTCGATGCCCCTAGATGCCGTGTACTTCTTGGCCAGCTCGTATAGCTGCTCCCACGCCGGGCACGGCGGGTCGAAGCTGCCGAGGGGCCAGACCACGTCGTGGTAGGCGACGACACCGCCATTCCTGCACAGGGCGAATGCTTCGGCAACGAGGCGCTCCGGGTTGGGGATGTTGACCAGGACAAGGCGAGTAGTGACCACGTCATACGCATCGCGGGGAAGTTCGGTGGCGGCGCCGTCGCCGCGGACGATCTCCACGTTCGCTAGCCGACGCTCCGCGAGGAAGGCTTGTCCCTGGGCGACCGTGACCTCGTCGCGTTCGACCCCGACTACTCGCCCGGTCGGACCGACTCGCTCGGAGAGGTCTTCGAGGCAGCCTCGGGGGCCGCACCCAATTTCCGCGACTGAGTGACCGGGTCTGACGCCGATCTGGTCGAACAGCCATGCTGAATCTCCGGCCAGTTCCGTCTGCTGGCGGTGCAGCCGATCTCGTTCGGCTTGGCCGTCGCCCAACAGATAGTCGCCGGTTCGTCCTGTTTGCCCCATAATCGACGTCATCGGATTTGTGCTGGCCGGCAGGGATCTGGAATCGCACCTAGTTGAAGCAGCATCGAAAGGTGGTCGTTGACCGCCCACCGCTCGACGATGCGATCATCGCGGACCCGGTACATGAAGACGGTGTCCCGCTTGTACTTGCCGGCGGGGACTTCGAACCCGCGGAACGAGCCTCCCGGCCAGTCGCCGCAGCGGACGCCGAACTGAACGACCAGGTCCTCCTCGGCGACCACCGTCAGCTCGCTCCATCGGAACGATTCGAACTTTTGCCCGTCCGTGCTGAGCCATTGGCGGGTCCCCTCTAGTCCGGGCGGGCGCCCGGGCGCGAGGGAGTGGTTGATCATTTCGGGACCGCACACTTCTTCGAGTTGGTCGAGGCGGCGGGTGTTGAGGATCTCGTCGAACTGCTCGACGATCGCCTTGTTCGCGTTGATGCCCATGGCCCCTCTTTCGTGATAGGCATACTTCTATAGAGATAGGTGTACTATCCCGAATATGGGTGAGCCTGTCAAGAGGCGATATGACAACTCCCGCCGGCAGGCGCAGGCGCGCCAGACACGCCTCAAGGTGATCGAGGCCGCCAAGCAGCACTTCGTCGATGACGGCTACCCCGCAACGACGATCGAAGCCGTAGCCGACACGGCCGATGTTCCAGTACCGACGCTTTACAGGCTGTTCGGTTCCAAGCGGGCCCTGCTCAAAGCAGTCTTGGACATCTCCTTCGGCGGCGACGACGAACCAGTTCCCTTCTCAGAACGACCAGCGCAGCAGCGAGCCCTAGCCGAACCCGACCCCGCCCG
>DASRBM010000486.1:0-5576 GCA_035653635.1 Acidimicrobiales bacterium
CGTTGGGACGACCCGCTCGTGCGCCAGGCCGTCGCCCGGGTGCTGACCATGGCGAAGGCCGCCGAATGGACCTCGGCACGGGCCGCCGCCGCCCGGGCGCTGGGCCGGCCGCCGGGGCCCGAAGGTTCGCTCGGCAAGCTCTCGTCCAGTCTCATAGCCCGCGCCGCGGCCGAGGCCCATGCCTTCATCGGGGGCAACGCGGCGACGATGACCGGTCCGGACGGCCCCGAAGGCGGGCTGATCGCCGAGATCCTCGTGTCCGTGCCGGCCCAGTCGATCGCCGGCGGCACCGACGAGATCCAGCGCAACATCCTGGCCGAGCGCGTCCTGGGGCTCCCCCGCGAGCCCACCCCCGACCGGACCCTGCCGTTTCGCGAGGTGCCCCGGAACTGACCTTCGGCACTCGAAGGCTGCGCAGCCTGCGCCCATAACCGAGGATGGAGCCCGCCCGCGCGCAAGGATGGGCGGCGTCCGAAGAGGGGAGGGCGATCCGTGGCGGACGAGCTCGACCGTTCGTACTGGTCGCGTCGCGCCCCCACCCCTCCTCAGGACGGGGCTCCGCCCCCTGAATCTCCGCCCCCGGAAGCTCCACCCGAGGGGCAGGCGCCCGAGGGACTGGAGCTCCAGACGTCTCCGCCGCCACCGCCACCACCCGGTCCGGGAACGGGATGGCCGGTGGCGCCACCGCCCTACGGAACGTACGGCGCTCCCCCGCCCGGATACGGAGCGCCCCCGCCGCCGGGCTGGGGCGGACCACCACCCTGGAAGGGCGCCAAGATCGGGCGGCCACCGCACGGACCCGGGGCGCTCGCAGAACCAGGCCGGCGCCTCGCTGCCCGCTTGCTCGACGGCCTCGTCCTCCTACCCGTCTTCGGTGTCATCGTCGCCGTCACCCTCGTCCTCGCCGTACCGCATGTCGGTCCGATCTTCCCGAGAACCAACGAGCAAGGCACGGCGCAGTTCCCCGGCTTCTTCTGGATCTGGATCATCGTGTTCGGCGCCGGCCTCGCCACGGGCGTCGTGTCCGTCGCCTACGAGACGATCGCCACCGCCCGCTACGGCCGGACGCTCGGCAAGGCGTGGATGCACATCCGGCCACTCCGGGTCGACGGTGCGGCGCTGTCGTGGGGCCGGGCCCTCGGACGGGCTGCATCGAACTGGGCAGCGGGTTTTCTCAGCTGGATCGGCCTGCTCGATCCGCTGTGGTGCCTGTGGGACGACAACCGCCAATGCGTCCACGACAAGATCGCCGACACCATCGTGGTCGACGACGGTGAGGGCGCGCCGTCGCCCGGATACGGAACGCCTCAGGTGTGGGCCCCCTCGACTCCGTCTGCAGGGACGACGACGTATCCGCCTCCACCGCCGGGGTCGGAAGCGTTCGGGTACGTCGGCCCACCTCCCGGCTATCCCCCGCCATACGCCGCTCCCCCGTGGTTCGCCTATCCCCCCTCGCCGCGCGCGAACGGGCTCGCGGTGGCGTCGCTCGTGTGTTCCATCGTGGGCTTCTTCCTCCTCGGGGTGCCGTCGATCGTGGGCATCGTCCTCGGCTTCGTCGGTCGAGCGCGCATCCGCCGCTCGGCGGGCGCCGAGCAGGGTTCGGGACTGGCGACCGCCGGCGTCGTCGTCGGATTCGTGGCCGTGGCGCTGTGGGTGCTCATCTTCGTGCTGCCCGCCGTGTTCGGGTCGACCCGCTCGACGACGGACTTCGGCGGAATGCCGCTGCCACTGCCGCCCACGTCGGGACCTTCGCTCGTCATCAGCGGCGCACCGGGCTACAGCACCTTCACCGGGCCCGAGGGTCTCCCCCTGGCCGTGGGCACCCCATGGGGAACGACGTGCAAGCCGATCGTGTACTCGGTGTCGGCGGAGGTCCCCGACGACGTGTACACCCAGATCGTGGGCGCCGTCGACGCGGCTCGGGCACAGGGCATCGACGTGACCGTGGAGGACCGGCACTTCGGGTACTTCCCGAGCAACCTGTACCCACCCGGTCTGACGAACGGGGACGTGGAGTTCGTGACCATCTTCGCCGATGCCAAGGTGACCCCGACACTGCCGTCGGGGAATCCCGAGCACATCGACTTCGGCTGGGACGCGAAACCGTCGGCCGACGGGAACAACGACGTGCTCACCGACCTGCAGGCCACCTTGTATCTCCGTAATCTGACCGGGCCCGCCTCCGACCGCCTCGCCACCAGGCAGCTCATCGCCTTCAGCCAGGGCGTGGCCGAGACCACCGTCCCCGGCTCGGGCATCGCCCGCGGCAGCACGGTCGACACCCTGACCCCGAGCGACGTGCACGCGATCCTCACCATGTCGGGCTGCACGCCGCCGGCATAGGCGAGGCTGCGCCATGACGACGCCACTGCCGCCGCCACCCCCTGCCGGTTGGTGGCTCGCCTCCGACGGCCGGTGGTACCCACCCGAGCTGCACCCGACCGTGCTCGGCTCGGGCGCCGGCGCCGGCGCCGGCACGGCAGCGCCGGGTCGCGAACTGAAGGTGTGGCCGGCCGTCACCCTGCTGACCTCGGGCGTCGTGCTGGCGCTCGTCGGCCTCGTCCTCTTCGGCGTGAGCGGCTTCCGGTCGATCACTGGCCTGCGCGCGCACGACACGCCGGCATTGATCGCGGTGGACTGCCGGGCGTCCGACTACTACGTCTACGAGCGCACCGGTTCGGACTTCCGCGGTCCGGGCTTCTCGTTCTCCCGGTCCCATCCCCCCACCCTGCAACCGGGCGACGTCGTCGTCACCGCCCCCGACGGGACCAAGCTGGCGACATGGGCCGGCGACGGTTCGGAGACCATCCAGACCGGCTCGAGTATCTACGCCGACGCGGTCGGCTTCCATGTGTCGAAGCCCGCCGTCTACGAGGTGGAGGTCACGACCCCGACCCCGACGTCTGTGGTGGTGGCCCCATCCCTCGGAAGCGTCTTCCTCCACGCGGCGCGGTTCCTCATCCTGTTCGGCATCGGCGCCGTCATCACCGTCGCCGGCGCGGTGCTCCTGATCGTGATGCTCGTGCGGCGTTCGCATCTCCGGCGCACGGCCGCCGGGTGGTGACCGGTGGCACCGGGTAGGTAGCCGGGTCGTGCAGCGCAGGATCCTGGGATTGCACCAGGACGAGGAGGGCGACTGGGTGGCCGAGCTCGACTGCCTCCACAACCAGCACGTCCGTCATCGTCCGCCGTTCCAATTGCGGCCGTGGGTGACGACAGAGGAAGGCCGGGCCGAGCGCATCGGGACCGAGCTCAACTGTCCCCTGTGCGACCGGGCCGAGCCCCCCGACGGGCTCGCCGTCATCCGCACGGCCGGGCCGTTCGACGCCTCGACGTTGCCGTCCGGGTTGCGCAGGACGCACCGGGTGGCGTCCGGGACCTGGGGCATGCTGCACGTGCTCATGGGGTCGGTGGGATTCCATCTGGCCACCGATCCTCCGCTCGACCGCCGGCTCGGCGCGGGCGAGGTGCAGGCGATTCCGCCGCTCGTCCCCCACGAGGTGCGCGTCGAAGGTCCCTTCCGGCTACGCGTCGACTTCCTCGGCCGTCCCTGACGGACCGGCCGTCACCCGGCCAGACCGGCCAACCCGTCGACGATGTCGTCTTCCACGGCGAGGAGATGCCCCACCCCGGCCAGTCGGAAGATGCGGGCGATCCACGCCGAGGCGCCGATCACGGTGGCCGGGAACGACCGGTGATGGCGATGACATCGCTCCACGACGCGCTCGATGGCGCAGAGCCCCACGGAATCGATGAACCGCAGACGACTGGCGTCGATGAACGCCGGGTGCCGGCCCCTGGCGCACGCCTGCGCCGCTGCGTTCATGAGCGCCGGTCTCGTCACTGCATCGAGTTCCCCGGCCACGATCAGGACGGGCGGCGGACCCTCCTCGACACAGCAGAGGAACTGACCCCCCGAAAGCAGATCGACCACGCTTCGCCCCCTCGTCGCCACCCCACGGCGTGGAGGATCGCGCCGGGAACGCGCGAGGACAAGGCGCGACGACGGGTTTGCGAGACCGTTGAGGTCAGCTGCCGACGCGCAGCACGACGAGGGCGATGTCGTCCTGGCGTCGCTCGAACGGGACGTGCCGCGCACAGGCCGCGGAGATGGCATCGGCCGCCTCGTCCGCGCTCGACGTCCCCGACACGGCGTCGGCCAGCATGGCGACCAGTGTTTCTTCGTCCATCCACGAGGGTGGAGGGATGTCGGTGATGCCGTCGGTGAAGAGGACGAGCGTGTCACCGGATTCCAGCCGCGTCGACGCGGAGCGGTGGTAGGTCATGTCGAACACGCCGAGGAGCAGTCCGGGCCGGCCCGCCCGTTCGGCCGTGCCGTCGGCCCGCACCACGACCGGGAGCGGGTGACCGGCGACGGCCATGGTGAGGTCGATACCCTCGCCCGACGGCGTCACCGTGCCGAAGGCGACGGTGCAGATGGTGTCGGGCCAGGTCTGCAGCATGGCGAAGTTCAGGTCGCGCAGCACCGACGCGTGGTCGTCGCCGCGCCAGGCGTTGGCCCGGATGTTGTGCCGGGCCAGGCTGGTGACGGCCGCCGCCTCCGGGCCGCTGCCGCACACGTCGCCGATGACCACCGCGTAGGACGTCTCGTCGACGGCAAAGACGTCGTAGAAATCGCCTCCGACGTCGTTCCCCTCGCCGGCGGCCCAGTAGCGCTCGGCCACCTCGGCGCCTGGGATGTCGGGCAGCACGGCCGGCAGCAGGCTGCGCTGCAGCGTCGCGGCGATCTCGCGCTGGCGCTCAGCCAGACGGCGGTTGTCGAGACTGGCCGCCACCCGGCCGGCGACGGCCATGGCCAGGGTGAGGTCCTCGTCGCCGTACTTGCGCTCGTCGCTCGACAGGACGAACTGCATGGCGCCGATGACCCTGCCCCGCTTGACGACGGGAACGGTGATGGCCGACCGCAGCCCGAGGCGGTGGACCTCCTCGACCGCTTCCTCCGATACCTGGAGCTCCTTGAGCAGCGTGTCGTCGATGTCGGTGAAGAGCTCGGTCTTGCCCGTGCGGATCACGTGCGGCACGCCGGAGGGGTCGTCGGGGTCGAAGGGGAAGCGCTCCTGCAGCTCGCGGGCGTAGGAGACCATGGAGGGGTCGATGTGGCCAAACTCGACCGCCGGCACCGGATCGGCCGGGTCGAGCAGGACGTGGATGGCGCACCAGTCCCCGAGCCGCGGCACCGCCGCCTGGACGATCGACTGCATCACCTCGCGACGGTCCGAGCAGTTGGCCAGCACCTCGTTGATCTCGGCCAGGAATTCGAAGCGCTCCCGGCGGCGCCGTTCGAGCTCGGCCGTCCATCCGGCGACCGCAGCCTCCTCCTCGCTGCGCTCGAGCGCACGCACGGCCTGGATCTCGGGCTCCACGTCGCGCGACACGACCATGCCGCCGATCACGGCCCCGGCCGCATCGTGCAGCGGCATGATCAGGCTGCGCCAGGTCGCCGACGGGTGGCGAATGCCGGGGTGGAGGTACTCGCGGGTCTCTCCGGCCAGAGCGGCGCGGAAATGCTCCTCGAGCTCCTTGCCCTCGTCACCGGGCAACAGGTCGAGCGGACT
>DASRBM010000487.1:0-7073 GCA_035653635.1 Acidimicrobiales bacterium
CCACCCTTCTCCGCGCCGTGCTCGGCCTGCAACGGCTCGACGGCGGCACGGTGCGGCTCCTCGGACGCCCGCTCACCCGCGGCAACCGCTCCATCGGGTACGTGCCGCAGAAGGTGCTCCTCGATCCCGATGTACCTCTGCGGGCCAGGGACCTCGTCGCCCTCGGGCTCGACGGCCACCGCTTCGGCCTGCCGGTCCGCAGGCGGGCCCGGGCCGACGCCGTCGAAGAGATGATCGCAGCCGTGGGCGCAGAAGGGTTCGGCGATGCGAGGGTGGGCCGGCTGTCGGGCGGCGAGCAGCAGCGCATCCTCATCGCCCACGCCGTCATCGGCGGACCCCGACTGCTCCTGCTCGACGAGCCGCTCGCCAACCTCGACCTCCACAGCGGCCAGGAGGTCGTGGCCATCTTGAGCCGGATGGCGCGGACGCGTGGCATCGCCGTGCTCCTCTCGGCCCATGACATCAACCCGCTGCTGCCGGTCATGGACCGGGTCGTGTACCTGGCCGATGGGCGGGCGGCGAGCGGCACGACCGACGAGGTGATCAAGGAGGACGTGCTCAGCGCCCTCTACCGGCACCACGTGGACGTCATCAACATCCACGGTCGCGTCCTCGTCGTCGCCGGTCCTTCGGACCTCGACCATCTGTCGCTCGGCCATCACGAGGTGATCGACCCCGCCCAGAGGGCCCACCTGGCCGCACCGCCCGACACCGACCGGCAGGGCTGAGCGTCGTGCACTGGATCGTGGAACCCGGCTTCTTCACGAGCGGTCCGGTGCACACCGCGCTCGTGCTCAGTGCGGCCGCCGCCGTGCTGTCGGCCGTGGTCGGGGTGTTCACCGTCGTGCGGGGCCAGTCCTTCGCCGGGCACGCCCTGACCGACGTGTCCGCCGCCGGCGGGTCCGGCGCCCTCCTCGCCGGTGTCGATCCGGTGGTCGGCTTCGTCGGTTTCGGCATCTTCGCCGCCGGGGTCATGGACCTCGTCGGTGTGCGCCGGCTCCGGGGCAGGGACCTCGCCACCGGCGTCGTGCTCGGAGGCGCCACCGGCCTGACCGCCTTGATCCTCTATCTCGACACGACGTCGCGGGCGACGACCGGCGCCACCCAGCAGATCCTGTTCGGCTCGATCTTCACCGTGAGTCAGTCGACCGTGCCCGTCGCCGCAGGGCTCAGCGTCGCGACGTTGGCCGTGGTGGCGGCGCTCTACCGCCCGCTGCTGCTGAGCACGCTGAGCACGGACATCGCCAGGGCGCGTGGTGTGCCCGACCGGTTCGTCGGGATGGTCTTCCTCGGGGCCCTGTCCGTGGCCGTCGGGCTGTCGGCCCTCACCATCGGCTCCATCCTCTCCACCGCCCTCCTGGTCGGACCGGCTGCGGCCGCACTGCGGATCACCGGTCGTATGGGACGGTCCGTCGCCACCGCGTCCGCGCTCGGGGTCGGGTCGAGCTGGCTCGGGATCCTGCTCGCCTACGACAGCTACTACTGGGGATCCGCCCACCGCGGCTATCCCGTGAGCTTCTGCATCGTCGTCGTGGTCTTCGCCGTGTACCTGGCGTCGGGCCGGGTGGAGCGGATCCGGCGTCGCCGTGGACCGGTCCGCTCGGCGGGGGTCTGATGTTCTCCGGCTTCATGGTCGACACGTGGACCGTGGCCACCATCGCCGCCGTCATCGCCGGCGCCGTCGGCTTCTTCGTGGTCATGCGGGGCTCGGCGTTCCCCGCCCATGCCATCCCGAACGGCGCCTTCGCCGGCGCCGCGGCAGCCAACGTGCTCGGCGTGAACGAGCTGCTCGGCCTGGCCGTGTGTGCCGTGGGTGCGGCTCTCGGCATCGCCGCGCTCGGACGTCGGGCCCGGCACGACGTGGCCACCGCCCTCGCTCTCGTCGTCATGCTCGCCGCCGGCACGTTCTTCTTGAGCAGGAGCACCCAGTACGAGGCGCAGCTCTATGCCCTGCTCTTCGGCGAGGTGCTCGGCGCCGGCTCGTCGCAGGTCTTCGCCGTCGGCGGACTCGGCGTCGCCTGCGCGGTGGCGGTGGCCTTCCTCTACCGCCCCCTGCTGCTGTCGTCGGTGGTGCCCGAGATGGGCGCCGCCCGCGGCGTGCGAGCCGCCCGGATGGAGGCGGCCTTCCTCGGTGTGCTCGCTCTGGCCACCGCCCTCACCGTGCCGGTGGTGGGGGCGCTGCTCATCTTCAGCCTGATGATCGGCCCGCCGGCCGCGGCCCGTGCCGTTGCGGGCCGGCCGTCGGCGGCAATGGCGCTGTCGGTTGCGTTGGCGCTGATCACCGTGTGGGCGGCCATCGCCCTGTCGTACGTGACGAACTGGCCGATCGGGTTCTTCGTCGGTTCGCTCGCCGCCCTCTGCTACGGGCTCGGACGGGCGGCATCGTCGCTGGCGCGCCCCTGACGGCGCGCGCCGTCATTCCCCGTTTCGACCGGCGGTGACGGCGTCGGCCACGGCCTCCACGAGCGATGCCGGTGACACCGGCTTCTGCAACACCCTACGGACGCGCCCGCCGAGGGTGCGCCGGTCGTCGGCGCTCACGTCATAGGCCGTCACGAGCACCACTCCCGGCGGGGGCGGCGTCGGGTCCATGTCGCGCACGACCGACAGGCCGTCGCGCTGGGGCATCTTGATGTCGAGGACCACGGCGTCGACGGTGTGCTCACCCAGCTGACGCAAGGCCTCGTCCCCGTCGGCGGCGGCGAGCACGTGGTACCCGAAGATCTCCAGGATCTCGCACTCCGACCGGCGGACGGCGACGTCGTCGTCGGCGACGAGGACGATCGCCTGCACACCGGAAGAAAGGGAGTCGCTCGTCACGATCTCGCGTTCGGCAGGCGGATGGTGAAGCGGGCACCCCGGTCGGGCCGGTTCTCCACTTCGACCTCGCCCCCGTGGGCCGTCACGAGCCGACGCACGATGGCGAGGCCCAGCCCGGTCCCTTCGTGCTTGGTGGTCACGAAGGGATCGAAGAGCCGCTCGGTGACCGCGGGGTCGATCCCGTCGCCTTCGTCCTCCACGGTGATGACGGTGGCCCCGTCGTCGGAGGTCGCGCTCAGGCGCACCGTGCCGCCCGACGGCATGGCCTGATAGGCGTTGGTCACGAGGTTCGTCATCACCTGGGTGAGCAGTCCCTGGTCGGCCTGGAAGCGGGCTGCGCCTTCCACCTCGACCGACACCCCGTCGGGTGGCGGCGTGGCTTCGAGGACGGCGCCGACGACCGCCTCGAAATCGACCGGGGCCAGCTCGGGCTCGCGGTCGCGGGCGTAGGCGAGGAGGTCCTCCGACAGGCGGCTCGCCCGGAACACCTGGTTCTCGGCGTTCGACAGATGACGGTCGCCCTCTTCGCCGAGGGCTGCCCCCAGTTTGTGGCGCAGCAGGAACAGGTCGTTGACCACGGCCGACAGGGGATTGCGCAGCTCGTGGCTCACCACGCTCGCCATCTCGCCGATGGCGGCCAGCCGCTCGCGTCGCACGGCCAGGCGCTGGGTCTCCACCAGCTCCGCCGTGCGCATGGCCACCAGTTCCTGCGCGTACTCCTGCCGACGGCTCAGGATCTCGACGAGGCCGGCGGCCATGAAGGCAACCACGAGGCCTACGGCCAACACGATCCAGGGGGCGGCTTCGGCCGAGCCCCCGACGAGCGACGAGATCTGGGACACGGCGATCAGCCAGCGCACGTCGCCCAGATGGAGCGTCGCGGTGGCGACGGTGCCCGGCAGCGGCCGCGGTCCGTAGGTGGTGAGGAAGAGCGTGGCCGGGTCGGCGGTCGGGCCGGCGTAGACGTTCACGTAGACGTGGCTGTAGGGGCCCGACCGGTTCGGGATGGGCTTCGTCGGGTCGACCGGTGACAGCTCCAGGGCGGACACGTGGGGGTTTGACGTGGGTGCCGCCGCCAGTGCGAGTTGCTTGTGCCCCCCGAGATCGACCACGGCGCCGGCGAGGCCGCTCGCCGCCTCGTGCACGACCGGGGCCAGCATGGCGGGGAGCGCCCCTTGCTGGAGGGCGGTGCCGGCGACGAGGACCACCCGGGCGGTGGGCCCCGACGAGTCGACGAGGGCCACCGTCACCACCGGCTGGGTCCGCAGGCCGGCTGCCTGGGTGGCGAAGACGGTGGGGGAGTCCCCGGAGACGGCCGTCAGTCCGGCCGTGGCCCGCAGCTGGCTCTGCAAGGTGCTCAACGACGTCTGCAGGAGCAGGTTGATCTGGCCGGCGTTGTTGCGCAGCAGGGCCTCCGACTGGCGGTGGACGCCCTGACTGAGAAGGAGCGAGCTGGCCACGGACAGGCCGGCGATCACCACAAGCACGACGCCGCTCCAGACCGAGGGCCGCCGGCGGCGACGCGTCAGGCGGGCATCCCCCTGCCCTTTCCCCTCCGGCATGTCTCCCCCCGTCTCCGCCCCGGCGCCAACAGAGCAGCAGGTGGCAGCAGTGTACCGCTCCACCCGCGCCCGGGAACGGGGAGTTTCCCGCAGGGCCCCCCACTACGGGTGCGCAACTCCGCCCCCGATCGTTCAGGTCTGCCCGCCCCGGTGCCGAGGTCTTCCGTAACCCATGTCCGCGCTGTTCGTCGAACCTCGGGGGTGCCGGTCGTGACTGCTCGTCGCGCCCCGGACGGCGCCGGGCCCGGTTCGGCCGAGCGCCTCCTCGCCGACTGGCGTGTCCGCTGCGCACGGCGCCGGGCGCCATGGGAACTGGCATCGGGCGCCGCGGCCGTGGAGCTCTGCGGCACGGTGGTGTCGACGCTCGAATCCGGCGCCGTGACCGGGGAGCTCTCCCGGGCCGTCCGCAGCTGGGGCGCCACCGTGACGGCGGCGCCCGCCGCCCGCGCCGCGTTGCAATGCCTCGGTGAGGCGGCCACCGCCCACGTCTTCTCCGAGTTCGGCGCCTTCCGCCCGCGGGGGCTCGACGCCGTACTCGAGGAGCTGGCCCGCGAAGCAGCCATCCCGGCCCGTCGTCGGGCCTACGCGGGACGGGCCGATGCCCTCACCGGCTGTCTCGACCGCCACGCGCTCGAACACGACCTCGTCTTCGACGTGCACGACGCCCTCGCATCGGATGCCGAGCTCACGGTGACCGTGCTCGAGGTTTCAGGCCCGGTCGACGGACGGGACCACACCGACGACGTCGCACTCCTGGGCCTGCTCGCCACCGTGCGCCGGACGTTCGGCTCCCGCTGCACCGTCTACCGGTGTGGTCGCCGCTCACTGGCCCTCGTCGCCCCCGGCTTCTCCTCCGGCGTGGTCGGCCAGGCGCTGCTCCTGGCGACCTGCGGCGACGGGCCGGCCTTCGCCTGGGGCTGCGCCGATCTCCGCGCGCTCGGGACCACGGCCGCGCACGCCCCCGACGCCTTGGTCATGGTGGCCGAGTCGGACCTGCACCGTCGTCGCCAGGACCGCGCCCGGGCCGAAGGGCGCGAGACGCGCCGGCGCCACCTGTCGGTGGTGGGATCCGTCGCCGCCGGTGCCGTGGTGCTCGCCGGTGCGCTGGCCGCGCTCAATGCGTCTCCGGGGTCGGAGCCGGCGAGCCGCGTCGCCGAACCTGCCCCGCCGGCCGCGGTGGCGGCTCCTCTCCCGTCGTCGGGTGTCGGGCCGTCCGTTTCTCCACCGCAGACGCCGAACACGACGGAGGCGCCGCCGGCGCCCGCCGCGCCCGTGTCGACGCCGCCCGCGCACGAGACCCTCCTGGCGGTCCGCGCACCGGTCGTCACCACGCCACCGACCGTTCCGTCTCCGCCGACGACGCTACCTCCCACGACACCGCCGGCGCCGAAGCCCGCACCGACGTCCACACCTTCGGCGACACCGTCGCCCACGCCACCTCCTGCTCCCTCTCGACCGGGGCACTCCGGCGCCGCGCCGGGACATTCACAGAACAAGGGGCACAACTGATCAACCCTTGACGACGACGCCTGCCCAGCTCGGGGCGCCGCGGCCCGCATTCGGGACTTCCGGCCCTCAACGCCGCCGGACAGGCCGCCGATAGGCACAGGCGGGCGGCAGGAAGGACGTGGACATGGCCACCATCGAGGTGCCGCCCGGCATCCTCGACCGCGCTCTGGCGGTCGTGGTCGACGAGCCCCGTCGAGCACTCGCCGTCTGGAAGGGTCGGAGCCGGATCGATCTCTACGGCCTCGACCACTCCTGGCACGAGGTGTCGCGGCCCTATCCCCTCGAGGAGGAGGGCATGTGGACGCGCGAGGACGTCGTCTCCCTGGCCGCCGACCTGCTCGCCCGCCACGACGCCCCGCCCTCCGCCGCGCCGGTGGCCGGGCCCATGCTCAAGGCCGATGCCGACTGGTTGCACCACGCGGTGCTCGTGCGCGCCCGGCCCACGGGCTACGCCTTGTGGGACGGGTGCGACGGCATCGACGCCTTCTCGGCCGAAGGGCGCCACCTGAGCCATGTCCACGCGCCGGCCGCCGATCTCGCCCGTCTGTCGCGGCTCATGGTCGAGATGCTCGACCTGCTCGATCAGCATCCGAGCGACCTGCTCACCGTCGTCGCACCCGCACCGGTTCCCGCCGATGCCGGACAGCAGTTGGACGCACGATCGTGAGGCCGGGCGCCGTCACCGACCGGTAAGGTCGGCGCCGTCCAGACCGACCCCACCGCCCGCCTGCTCCTCCTCGCGCCCCCCGGTGCCGGCAAGAGCACGCAGGGTCACCTGCTCAGTGCCGTGCTGGGCGTGCCGCACATCTCGACCGGCGAGGTCATGCGCGGCGAGGTCGCAGCGGGCACCGAGCTCGGGCGGCGGGTCGAGCGCTACGTGGCCGGCGGAGAGCTGGTGCCCGACGACCTGGTGGTCGAGCTCGTGATCCGTCGTCTCACGGAACCGGTCCTCGTCGACCGGTTCGTGCTCGACGGCTTTCCTCGCACCCTCGTGCAGGCCGAGCGTGCCTACGAATGGGCGCTCGAACGGGAACTGACGCTCTTCGCCGTCGTGCACCTGAGCGTCGGGGAGGACGAGCTCGTCCGGCGGACCGCCGCCCGCGCCCTCACCGACGGCCGCGCCGACGACGACGCCGCGACCTTCCGCCGGCGCCTCGCGGCCTACCGTCAGGCGACCGAGCC
>DASRBM010000488.1:0-3287 GCA_035653635.1 Acidimicrobiales bacterium
TAACGCGTCCCGTACGATTCCGTACGAGAAGGCTAGTCTCCCTACACAGGGGCGCCGTCGGGCGTCGGGAAGCCGGGACCCTGGACTCACTTCAGGTGGCCTGAGCTCCGCCTTGCTGTTCTGGGACCCCCCGGCAGTGGAATCGGGAACAAGCCGGTCAACGAGACACCCGCGAGCTTTATTGTCGTCCTCGTTCGCCTGACTGTCGACCGTCAGGTAATTCCCTGGCCGTTCCGTCAGGTAATTCCCTCGCCCGGCGTGCAGTGAATGTCTAATCGATGGCGACTCCTTCCTGCTGAGCCGGCGCCAGCAGTCGGCGCAGGTTGTCGGCGAACTCGGTGGCGCTGAACCGGCCGAGGCCTTGGCGGATGACGAGGACGCGTTCACCGCGGCGGAGCTGCACGAGCCAGTCGGTCCCGCCACGCCGGTCGTCGTTGTCGTCGAGTTGGACCTCGACCGCGATCCCGCGGGTGCGGTGCCAAGAAGGACGGCAGGCCGGGGAGCAGTAGATCGCCGGTCGGCCGGCACGCCCCGGTCGACGGGCAACCGGGTTGTCGCAGTCCGGTGCCGCGCACGTGACGCTCATCGTCCCGTCCCCTTCCCGATGCCACCAGGACGGCGGTTGGGCCGATAGCTCTTGCCGTCCATGTGCACGTGATGGGCGGCGTTGACGATGCGATCGAGGATCGACTCCGCCACCACCGGATTGGGGAACAGCGAATACCAGTCCGAGGCCTGGCGGTTGGCGGTGAAGATCGAGGGCTTGGCGGCGCGATCGCTTATGAGCTCATAGAGGTCGTCGGCCTGAGCGAGGGTGAAGTCACGCATGGCGAAGTCGTCGCAGATGAGCACGGTCGGACGGGACCATCGGCGCAGGCGGGCCTCCCAGGAGCGGTCGGCGTGCCCGCCGGCCAGGTCCGCCAGCAGACGGGAGGTCTTGGTGAACGCGACGGTGTAACCGCGCCGGGCGGCGGCATGTCCGAGACCCTGGGCGATGTGGGACTTCCCGACGCCGACGGGACCATGCAGGATCACCGACTCTCCCGCCTCCACGAAGCGCAGCGTGGCCAGGTCGCGGATCTGGGCCGCGGGGATCTTCGGGTTGAAGGAGAAGTCGAACTCCTCGATGGTGACGAGGGACTCGAAGCCCGCCGCCTTGATGCGCCGAGCCAGGCCGGTGGCGTCCCGGCGGGCGGCCTCATCCCCGCAGAGAGCCTGGAGCAGCTCGACGTGTCCGAGCTCGCCGGCGGTCGCCTGGGCCAGGCGGGTCTCGAGGGTCTCGAGCATCCCGAACAGCTTCAGCGAGCCGAGGGCGTCTTCGAGGTGGTCGGTGTTCTTCATCGGGCCGCCTCCAGGTCGAAGAGGCGCTCGGGACCGTGCAGGTGCGCCGGCGCGGCAGGCGGGACCTCGCTCACCGTGGCGCCGTCGTGTTCGGTGCCGGCGGCGAGGATGCCCTTGACGGTCCGATAGGAAGGGTCGCCGACAACGAGCGCCCGGCGGCAGGCGGCGTCGAGGCGGTCAGCTCCGTGCTTGTCGGCCAGGCCGACGACGCCCTGCGCCGAGCGCAGCCGATACAGGGCGTTGACCTCCATGAGCACCTCGACGACCTCGAGCACCGCCGGGCCGAGCTCGAGAGCACGGCGCCGGCACCATGCCGGGGTGCGCATGAAGAACGCGATCTTCTCCGGTGGGTAGTCGGCGTGATCGGTCTGCTTGCGCCGCTCGGAGCGGGGATGGGTCTTGATCAGCTTGCCGTCGAGGAAGATCTCGACGGAATGCGCGCCTTCCCGGACATCGACGGTCTTGCCGATGTGGACCCAGGGCACCGAGTAGAGGGTCTTGCCCACCTTCACATGGATGTCGGGTTGCACCTTGGGGCTGGACCAGCGCGCTAGCTCGAAGCGCGTCCGAGGAAGCGGCAGGAGGGCGTCGCGCTCCTCGGCGTCGAAGACCAACTGGGGAGCGACACGACCCAGTGGCCGACACGCCCGCTGGTTGGCCACCTCCGCCGACCATCGGAGGGCGTCGGTCTGCATGAAGGCCAGGTCGGAGAAGTCGTCCTGCCGGCCGGCGAAGAACGAGTCCCGGGCATAGGGCACGGGTCGCTCCACGCCCCCTTTGTCCCGAGGCTTGGCCCGCCGTGCCGGATCGACGAGGGTTCCGTAGTGGACGGCGAACTCCCCGAAGGCCTTGTTGATCTTGGGGTCATACAGATCCGGCTTGATCACACCGGTCTTCAGGTTGTCCGGCACCACCCGGGCCACTGCGCCCCCGAAGAACTGAAAGGCCAGCACGTGGCACTCCACCCAGGACGCCTCGTCCATGCGCAGCACCGGGCGCAGGAACATCATCCGTGAGTACACGAGGACCATGAGGAAGCCCCACACCCGTCGCATCCGACCCGCCGCCGGGTCGAACCAGCGACCGAGCAGGCCATAGTCGACCTGGGCCTCCTCCCCGGGCGGCGGTGTCTCGCGCAGGACCCGCACCGCCTCCGGGTTCGGGACGTCCAGGTTGGCCCAGATCCAGCGGCGCAGGGACGACTCCGAGACCGACAGGCCGTAGTCGTCACGCAGACGCTGGTGGATGGTCGACACCGTCACCGTGCCAACCCAGGATTTGATCCGCTCCCGGTGGGCCTCGATCTCCGGCCAGCTGGTGCGCCGCCTGGCCGGATCGACCAGCCCGGGGAACCACGCCTCGACCAGGACCGTCCACTGGTCGTCGGACAGGGACGGCGTCCCCGGATAGATCCCGGCGGCCAGCGCCGGGGCCGTGTACTTGCGCACCGTCTTGGGGTCCACCCCGAGCGAGTCGCACAGCTCGCCCATCTTGCGCCCCGCGTGCCAGTGCACGAGGAGCTCGACTACGTCGATCACTTTGATCGCTCTCCTTGCCACTCGGTCCTCTCCCTCGTCGACCCGACGAGGGCGATGGTCAGATCTGCAGTGGCCGGAGCGAGGGATCCCCTCCCACCAGGGAATTAGCTGACGGGGGGCCAGGGAATTCCCTGACGGCGGATTAGGGAATTAGCTGACGGAGATCGGCGTCACCGAGGGATATCCCTGACTGCCGACACCTGACCCGGGCGACCTCCCGGCTATCTGGCTAGGCGCTCCCGACGGGCCGAGCTCGGCGGCCGAGCTCCCGTCCCGGGTGGCAGGGGGTACGGAGGTGGTCTACGGGTCGGGATCGGTTGGCCTGGCCGCTATGCCCGACGCCTGGGCCCGCTCGACGAGTCCGCCGCCCACTATGAGGCCCGCCCGCGGCCCTCAGAGCGCTAACCG
>DASRBM010000489.1:0-2240 GCA_035653635.1 Acidimicrobiales bacterium
CGGAGGCGGGTATCTCGTGGCCGGTGAGAGCCTGGCCGAGGTGAACCACATCAAGGGCCTGCTGTTCCTCGGCGAAGGGGTGGCGGTGCCCATCGGCTTGCTCGGCCTCTTCTTCGGTGCGCTGTTCATCGGCGTGAAGGCCTCGGCACCGGTGGAGGCGGCGCGCCGGAAGCAGCTCGAGTTCACCGCCGACGCGTCGCACGAGCTGCGCACCCCGCTCACGGTGATCGACGCCGAGGTGGGTCTCGCCTTGAGCGCCCCGCGCGACGCGGCGCGTTATCGCGACACGCTCGAACGGGTGTCGGGCGAGACCGGACGGCTGCGCAAGATCGTGGAGGATCTGCTGTGGCTGGCCCGCTTCGATTCCGCGCCACCGCCGCCCGCCCGCGAACCGATCGACGTCGTGACCATCTGTGAGGAATGCGCCGAGCGCTTCGAGCCCCTGGCGCGGGCGCGGGGGCAACAGCTGGCAGTCGAGACCCACGGGCCCGAGGCGGCCTGGGTCCAGGCCCCGGCGGAGTGGATCGACCGGCTCGTGGCCGTGCTCGTCGACAACGCCTGCCGCTACACCCCGGAACAGGGACGGGTCCGCATCGTGGTGGACGCGTCCGCCGGCCGGGTCAGCCTTGCTGTCGAGGACAGCGGGCCCGGCATCCCGGTCGAGGAGCGCTCGCTGCTCTTCGACCGCTTCCACCGGGCCACCGACGCCCCGGGTGGGACCGGGCTCGGGCTCGCCATCGCCGACTCGATCGTGCGCTCCACCGGGGGCCGGTGGTCGGTGGGGGAGTCAGGTCTCGGCGGTGCCCGCCTCGAGGTGTCGTGGCACCGGCCGCACGGGCGCGACCGGGCACCGGTGCGCTCGGCCGATCCGGAGCCACGACCCACGGTCGAGGTCCACTGACCGGCCGGTGACGCGGGCCCTCCGGTCGGGAGGGCCGGAGCTCAGTGACCCTTTGGCGCGGCGTTGAGCCAGGGACCGACGCGGTCGAGCAGCAGGAGGCCCAGGGGGATGCCGGCCACCACGCTGGCGGCGATGGCCCACTGGCGGAGCGATGCCCCGGGCACCTGACGGCGGAGGGGCCGGACCCAGTCCTTCGGGGCCAGCTTGGCCGTGTCGACCAGATGCCCGAGCACGTGCACGGCCATGGCCACGAACCAGAGCACGAAGCTCGCCTTGTGCAGGAAGAGGAGGTTGTCGCGCTGCGAGACCGGCGCCACGAGCAGGGCGATGCCGGTGCCGAGCACGGCGAGCGTGGTGAGGACCACCACCGGGCCGAGGAGGCGCAGGAGCACGAGCGGCGGACCCTTGCGGCGGTAGGCAGCGGCCCGCAGGTAGTAGCGCGAGAAGCGGTAGGTGGTGGAGCCGATCTTCAGCAGCACCGGGGGGATGAGCAGCATCCCGATGAAGACGTGGGGGGTGAGCAGGGCCCGGACCCGCAGGATGGTGAACCCTTCGGCCGCGAGGAGGACGAGCAGGACGGCGGCCAGGCCGCCGGTCAGCCGGGCGTTGCCCTCGGCGCCGGCGTCGGCCCGCTGGTCGGGGTCGAGGAGCGACGAGCCGCGGCGGTGCCGCCCGCGGTGCGAGGTGAGCATCACCCACGCACTGTAGGGAGGAGCGCCTGACGGGCCCATGAACAGCTGCGTCTGCCAGGCGTGCCACTAGCGTGCGCCCCCATGTTCCTGGCCCTGCTCCGGCCACGGCGGATCGTGACGATGGCCGTGGCCTTCGTGGCGCTGCTCGTGGCGCTCGACTTCGGCGCCCGCTTCGCCGCCGAGGGGGAGCTGGCGAACCGGGCCAAGGCGGCCACCCACGCCCAGGGATCCTCGGCCTCCATCGGCGGCTTCCCCTTCCTCTGGAAGCTGCTCGCCGAGGGGAACGTGTCGAGCCTCGACGTGCAGCTGAGCGGGGTGCCGGTGGGCACGCTCGAGCTGCAGAGCGTCGACGTGCACCTCACGGGCACCTCGATCAACCGCACCGCCCTGTTCAGTCACCGTCAGGTCCAGGTGGCGTCCATCGAGGAGGCGTCGGCGACCGTGACGGTCACCGCCGCCGAGCTGTCGAGTGCCATCGGGCAGACGGTCGTCATCCCGGGCGACGGGCAGATCGACGTGGAGGTGGCCGGCCGGCAGGTGCCCGCCACCGTCGAGGTGAGCGGAGGGCACAGCCTGGTCGTGATCGTCGGTGGGGTGACGCTGCTGTCGAGTGATCTGACCCAGAGCCCGCTCGTGCCCCAGTGCGG
>DASRBM010000490.1:0-2611 GCA_035653635.1 Acidimicrobiales bacterium
CCACCGCGGCCACGGCGTGGGCGGCGCGCACGGAGGGGATCACGTCGAAGGCGTGCTGGGTGTAGGGAAGCTCGGCGTAGAGCACGGGCGACGTCGACACCTCGCGGAGCCTGGCCGAGAACTCGCGGGCGTCGTCAACCGGGATGAGGGTGTCGTTGCGGCCGTGGATGACGAAGAAGGGCGGGGCGTCGGGGCGTACCCGGTACAGGGGCGAGGCCGCCTCGAACACCTCGGGGTGCTCGGCGTAGCGGGTCTTGAAGATGCGCTTCTCGAACATCTGGAGCTCGCCCCGGTCGCGCAGATTCCTGCCGCCGCCGTGCACGGTCATGTCGTACTGCCCGTAGATCGGCACGGCGGCCTGCACCGACGTGTCGGCCCCCTCGAACCCGGGCTGGAAGGCGGGATCGCCGGCGGACAGGGCCAGCAGCGCGGCGAGGTGCCCGCCGGCCGAGCCGCCCGACACCGCGATGAAGGAGGGGTCCCCGCCGTAGTCGGCGATGTGCTCCTTCACCCAGACGAGCGCACGTTTGCAGTCGACGATGTGCTCGGGCCACGTCGCCTTCGGACTGAGGCCGTAATTGACGGTGACGCCCACCCAGCCCCGCCGGGCGAGCTCGAACAGCAGGGGGAAGCCCTGCTCGCGCTTGTCGCCGATCATCCAGGCGCCGCCGTGGATGTAGAAGAACACCGGTGCGCCTTGCGAAGGCGGGTCGATGCGACGGCGGATGACGTCGAGCAGGTGGGCGCGCCGCCCGTCGCCCCAGTAGTCGATGTTGCGCACGGTCCGCACGACCCGGGTCGGCCGCGGCATCGGGTAGACGAGGCGGGGGAACCGCCACATCGTGTCGCGGCCGCTACTCGGCAGGTCGACGCCCTCGACCGGCGGCAGGGGTACCTCGGCCTCCGCCTGGGTGAGGACGCCACCGGCGCCGTTGCCGATCGTGTAGTGGGCAAACAATCCCGCCCACGACACCACTGCGACGGCGAGTCCCAGCCAGCCCGGCCATGCCCCGAAGGCGCCGAACGCGGCGAAGACGGCCGTGGCCACCACCTGCCACACGATGTGCCACAGCGGCATCTCCGCCGTGTACCAACCGGCGAAGAAGCTCTGCACCACGAGGGCACCGTGGCGCACGGGCCAGAAGGCGTTGAGCACCAGTAGTGCGCCGAATCCGCTCACCGCCAGGTACGCCCAGGACCACGCCATGGCACCATGATCCCCGAGCGCGCGACAATGCGCACGTCGGAGGGTGCGGCCGGGCGGGGCCGGTGGGACCGGCCAGGCCCCTACCACTGGAGGCGCACATGGAGCGGCTGAGCGGGCTGGACGCCTCGTTCCTCTACATGGAGACGACGAGTCTTCACATGCACGTGTCGATGGCGGCGATCTTCGATCCCTCGACCGTGCCGGGCGGCTACAGCTTCCCGAAGGTCCGCGACCTCGTGTCGAGCCGCCTGGTGCAGGCGCCCATCTTCACCCGGCGGTTGATGGAGGTCCCCTTCCGCCTCGGTCACCCCTACTGGGTGGACGACCCCGACTTCGACATCGACTACCACCTGCGCCGCGCCGCGCTCCCTTCGCCCGGGGGCATCGAGGAGCTCGCCGACTTCGTCGGGGACGTGTGCAGCCGGCAGCTCGACCGGAGCAAGCCCCTGTGGGAGATGTACATCGTCGAGGGCCTGCAGGACGGGCGCATCGCGGTCGTGAGCAAGATCCACCACTGCACGATCGATGGCGTGTCCGGGGCCGAGCTCCTCGCCCAGCTCTTCGACCTCGAAGCCTCCCCCGGCGAGCGCCCGCAGCCCGAACAGCACGGACGCCACGACCGCAAGGTGCCGTCCGACCTCACCCTGATGGCCCAGGCGCTCGCGGCGAGGGCGTCGGCGCCGCTCGAGATCTCACGCCTCGCATGGAAGACCGGGCGCGCCTTCCTCAACATGCGCAAGGTGCGGTCGTCACCCGACACCCCGAAGGCTGCACTCCCGCTCACCACCCCGCGCACCTCGCTCAACGCCTCGATCACGCCGCACCGCCGGACGGCCTTCTCGGCCATCCCGCTCGACGACGTGAAGCGGCTCAAGAACGAGCTCGGCACCACCGTCAACGACGTCGTGCTCGCCATCTGCGCCGGTGCCCTGCGCCAGTACCTGGCCGAGGGCGACGAGCTCCCCGAGGAGCCCCTCGTGGCCACCGTGCCGGTGTCGGTGCAGACGTCGCGCCAGAGCGCCAACAAGGTGTCGTCGATGTGGGTGGGTCTGCCCTGCAGCATCGACGATCCCATCAAGCGCCTGATGGCCATCCGCGAGAGCACCAAGGGGGCCAAGGAGGAGCACAAGGCCCTCGGCGCCGACCTCCTGCTCAATTGGACCGAGCACGCCACGCCGAACGTGTTCTCGGCCGCGGCGCGTGCCTACACGCGGCTGAAGCTGGCCGAGCGCCACCGGCCAATCCACAGCCTCGTCATCTCCAACGTGCCGGGGCCGGACTTCCCGCTCTATCTGGCCGGGGCCGAGCTGCTCGCCGGCTTCCCCCTCGGTCCGGTGATGGACGGCGCCGGGCTCAACATCACGGTGATGAGCTACCGGGGCGTCCTCAATTGGGGCTTCATCG
>DASRBM010000491.1:0-4709 GCA_035653635.1 Acidimicrobiales bacterium
TCGTTGGGCACCGCCGGGTGCGTCTCGCCGTATCCCTCGGCCGAAAGGCGCGAGGGGTCGATGCCGTCGACCTGGGTGAGGCGCTGCACCACGTTCACGGCCCGCATGGCCGACAGCTCCATGTTGGAGGCGTAGGGCCCGCTCACGATGGGGGCGTTGTCGGTGTAGCCCTCCACGATGACGTCGTTCGGCACCGTCTCGAGGATCCCGGCCATGGTGTCGACGATGCGCTGTCCCCCGGACTCGAGGTCGGCCTCGTCGCTGGCGAAGAACACCTTGTCGGTGAGCACCTGCACCACGAGCCCCCGCTGCTCGACCGTCGTCGTCACCGACTTCTGCAGGCCCTTCTGGGCGAGCGCCTTCTCGATCTCCTTCTGGAGCTGCGCCAGCTGCTGCTCGCTCTGCATGAGGGCGCCCTCGGCCGGCGACGTGGTGGTCGTGGTCGACGGCGTGCCTCCCGGCGACATGGTGGAGCTGCTCGGCTTGAGCGACATCTGATGGTCACCCGCCGTCTTCGTGAGGCTCGACTGCGACAGCACCCCGCTCCCCCCGACGAGCACGTTGGGGCTCGGGTTGAAGCTCTGCTTCAGCCCGAGCGCGAGCGCCAGGAACTTCTTCGAGTTGATGCTCGACACGGCGAACAGCACGATGAACAGCGCCAAGAGCAGCGTGATCATGTCCGCGTAGGTGAGCAGCCACCGCTCCGAGTTCTCGTGCTCGGCATGGGCGGCACCATGCCCCTTCCTGGTGCGGCGGCTCATCAGGCCGCCTCCTCCGCCTCGCCACCAGCCGTCTTCGGCACGTAGGCCTGCAGGCGGGCCTGGATCATGCGCGGGCTGCTGCCGGCCTGCACGGCGAGGAGCCCTTCCACTATGAGCCGCTTGCTCGTCACCTCGAGCTCGCTGGCCCGCTTCAACTTGTTGGAGATGGGCAGCCAGAAGATGTTGGCCGCCAGCACCCCCCACAGCGTGGCCGTGAAGGCCGAGCCGATGGCCGGTCCGATGGCGTTGGGGTCGTTGAGCGCTCCGAGGACGTGGATCAGGCCGACGACGGTGCCGATGATCCCGAGGGTCGGCGAGAACCCGCCCATGTCCTGGAAGAACTTCGCCCCCATGCGGTGGCGCTCCTGGAGCTGGGAGATCTCACCTTCGAGGATGTCCTCGATCTCCTCGGGGTCGACGCCGTCCACGGTCATCTCGAGGCCCTTGCGAAAGAAGGGGTCGTCGATCTCCCCCGCCGCCTTCTCGAGCGAGAGCAGGCCCTCCTTGCGGGCCACCTCGGCCAGGCTGACGATCTGGGCGATGCTCTCGGTCGGCGACGCCTCGGGCGAGCCGATGGCCTGCATGAGCACGGCCTTGATCGACTTGACGTCCGACTTCATGAAACCGGCGGCCGAGGCCATGAGCGTGCCGCCGAAAACGAGGATCAGCGGCGCGGGCTTGAAGAGGACGGCCGGATTGCTGCCGTCCATGATCATCGCCAGCATGATGGCGGCGAGCGCCGCCCCGCAGGCGATGGGCGTCATGCGGTCGAGGGCCTTCATGGCCGGCCCCCGTGCGGGTCTGCAGGCGTGAAGACGTCGTCCGCGTGCTCACCCTCACCTGCCAGCGCGCCGCGCACCAGCCTCAGGTGGACCTGCTCGACCGAGGGGTCGTCCGCGAGTTTGCGCGACAGAGCCAGCACCGTCGCACGAAACGCCTGCACGCGGGCGATGACTTCGTCGATGCTCTCGGCAACCACGTGCTTGGTCCCGTTCGTGCACGTGATGACCGTGTCCGGGGTCTCCTCGGCTCGTTCGAGGAGGTCGGGGTTGACCGCGATTCGTTCACCGTTCAAACGCGTCAGCGAGATCATCCGTTCTTCTCCTGCCGCTAGGACGGTGGTCCCGCCCCTATGTCACGACATCTATCGGCGCTGTCCGCGAGCCCCTTGACCGAGAGTTTCCCAACGGCGGAACAACCGGCCGCGCTCCGTGACGCGCACCCCCGGGTGCCGCGCCGGCGCGCGGGGGCACCGGCGAGATGCCGATCCGAGACGAAGGAGCGCTGCGCTCAGGCGCCGGCGGCGGCGAGCGAGAGCCCGCCCGCCCGCGAGGCGTGACCAGCCAGGAGGAACGGTGCCATCACCTGCAGGGTCCGCGACGAGGCCCGCAGCAGGGCGGCCCACACCGCCGGCCCCCACAGACGCTCCACCTCGCTGCGCACCTCGCCCAGCGACTCGGCGTAGGTGCTGGAGCAGCGGGGACGCCGGTTCGGCGGCCAGTCGGCGGCCGAACGCTCGGTCACGAGGCGCCATCCCGCCTCCTCGCGGACGAGGCGGAGCCGGTAGCGGATCTGCCGGCTCCTGCCGGCCGTGATCGACCCGGGGCTCGGGCGTAGCTCCACCGCCCCGGCGGTGACCCGCCGGGCCCGGCCTTCCTGCAGGGCCAGCTCGAGCCGGGCGTGCTCCCGGGCGGCCTTGTGGTGGTCGAATCCGGCCTCCAGCTCGCCCGTGATGATTTGCCATGGGCTGTGGTCGAGCGATTCCTCAGCGACGTTTTTCTCCCCCATGGACGAGTGTTTTGACACAAAGCTCCCCCCACGGTCCAACAACGGATACACAACAAGCAAAGTTCCGGGACTTCTGTCCTGAAAGCCCAGCCCAGGCAGGGAACGGGCGGTGTCGCAGGCGGGCGATACTCGGGCCCCATGGCCCAGGGCGCTCCCCTCCACCGCCGTCTGCTCGACGCCTTCAACCGGCGGTTCACCAAGTTCCACACCGCCGTGTACGGGCGCAGCGGAGGCTGGCTCGGCCACCGCATGACCGGGCCGGTGACGTCGCTGCTGCTCGAGTCGACCGGTCGTCGCACCGGCCTGCCGCGCGCCGTGGCCCTGGCCTACAGCCGTGACGGGGACGACTTGCTCGTGGTGGCGTCCAACTTCGGCGGCGACCGGCCGCCGGCGTGGCTGGCCAACGTCCGGGCCCGTCCCGAGGTGACCGTGCGCGTCGGCCACCGGCATCTGCCGGTCACGGCCGAGGTGGTGCTGCCGGGCGAGGAGGACTACGACCGGCTGTTCGCCGTGGCCGACCGGGGCACGCGGGGTCGCTATTCGCGCTACGTGACCATGACCGATCGCCCCATCCCCATCGTGCGGCTGCGCCCGCGGCACTAGCGGCCGCCCCCGGCGGACCCGCCCCGTTCCCGGCAGCCGGACATGGATGCAAGGCCGGTAGCGTTGGCGGCGGTGCTCGAGTGCCCGAGCTGTCACGCCGTCGTACCCGAGGGATTCCGCTTCTGCGGGCAGTGCGGCACGGCCCTGGCCGTCGTCGCCTGCGCGAGCTGCGGCGGGTCCAATCCAAGCGGGCAGCACTACTGCGGGCACTGCGGGGCCGCCCTCGGTGCACCGGTCGGAGCCGGCACGGCCGACGGTGCAGAGGCTCAGGTCGAGGAGCGCAAGCTCGCCACCGTGCTCTTCGCCGATGTGGTCGGCTTCACGTCACTCGCCGAGCGCACCGACGCCGAGGTGGTCGCCCGGATGGTCGACGGCGCCTTCCGGGAACTCGGTCGTGTCGTCACCGAGCACGGCGGCACCGTCGACAAGTACATGGGCGACAGCCTCATGGCCGTGTTCGGCGTGCCCGCCGCCCACGACGACGACGCGGAGCGGGCCGTCGCCGCCGCGCTGGCCATGCGCAGGGTGGGCGGCGACCTCGTGTTCTCGATCGGCGTCAACTCCGGCGAGGTCATGGCCACGGCCGTCGGCGGGGGCGACTTCACGGTGATCGGTGACGCCGTCAACGTGGCCGCCCGCCTCGAGAAGGCGGCCGGACCGGGCGAGGTGCTGTGCGGCCGCCTGACGGCCGAGCTCGCCCGCCACCGAGTGGAGTTCGCCGAGCGGACGCCGGTGCTGCTCAAGGGCAAGAGCGAGCCGGTCGAGGTGTGGGAGGCGCTGCGCCTGCGCCGTGCCGGCGGACGGGTGGCCGGCGACGCGCCGCCGCTCGTCGGGCGCGACGACGAGCTCGCCTTCCTCGACATGCAGTGGCGGCGGGTACGCGACGACGGCACGGCCAAGCTCGTGGTGCTGTGCGGCGAGGCCGGTTCGGGCAAGTCCCGGTTGCTCGACGAGCTCGAGTCCATCGTGTGCGACGGAGCGGCCGTGGTGCGCGCCGCCTATCCCGGCTACGGCACCTTCGGCGGCATGGAGGTGGCCGTCGAGCTCGTCGGCCAACTCGGCCATTCCGCCGACCCCGACGTGGAGCGACGGGTCCGGTCCGTGCTCGGCGAGCTCGACGACGCGCTGGCGGCGATGGACCCCGACAGCCTCCACCACGAGCAGGTGTGGGCGCTCGGCCGGTTGCTCAAGGAACGGGCCGAGGAACGCCCCCTCGTCCTCGTCGTCGACGACCTCCACTGGGGCGACCCCGAAACGCTCGGGCTCGTACGCGAGGTCGCCACCCGGCTGCGCGACGTGCCCATCCTCACCGTCATCGCCGGACGCACGGATCCGGGCGACTGGCTGGCGCACTTCGCCGCGGCCACCACCATCCGCCTGTTGCCGCTCGCCCCGGGCCACGCCGCCGAGCTCGCCACCCGCCTGGTCGGCTGCCCGATCGCCGAGGAGGCCCGGCAATTCCTCGTCGACATGGCCAACGGCAATCCGCTCTACCTACGTGAGCTCGTGTCGATGGCGAAGACCCGCAACATGCTCGTGGACGACGGCGAGGAGGTG
>DASRBM010000492.1:0-8403 GCA_035653635.1 Acidimicrobiales bacterium
CACCTCCTCGAGCAGGCTCTCCGCCTCGCGCTTGCGCTGGGCGATGAACTCGTCGCGCTCACGCAGCAGCCAACGCGCCTGACGCAGCTCGTCGGGCAACCGGTCGAGTGCACCCTGCAGCAGGTCGAGCAGCTCGTCGCGCGCCACGAGGACCGACGAGGAGAGTGGCATGGCCCGGGCCGCGGCCACGGTGTCGACGGCGCGACGCAGCAGGCTTTCGGCGTCGCCCTCGGCCTCGGGGGCCTCGGCGAAGGGGTCGTCGTCGTAGGGACCGCTCATGCGAACTTCTCCTGCAAGCGGGCGGCCACCACCTTCGGCACGAAGGACGAGACGTCGCCGCCGTAACGCGCCACCTCGCGCAGCAGCCGGGAGGCCACGAACGACGACGTGGAGCTCGTCGGGATGAACAAGGTCTCGATACCCGACAGCTGCCGGTTCATCTGCGCCATCTGCAGCTCGTTCTCGAAGTCCGACACCGCCCGCAAGCCCTTGACGATGGCCGATGCGCCGACGTCGCGGGCCACCTCGACCACCAACGTGGTGACCGCCACGATGCGCACGTTGGGCAGGTGCACCACCGCCTCGCGCAGCATCTCCTCGCGCTCGGGCAGGGTGAACAGCGGCTCGGCCTTCTGCGGGTTGCGCAGGATCGCCACCACCACCTCGTCGAAGAGCCGCCCGGCCCGCTCGACCACCTCGAGGTGGCCGTTGTGGAAGGGGTCGAACGAACCCGGCATGAGGGCGACGGTCACTGGCTGCCTTTCTGGCCGGCGGGCACGGAACGGTCCTGCTCTAGGGACGGTCGGGCCATCGCACGACCGTGACGAGCGTACCGCCGTAGCGCTTGTCCTTGACCACTTCCCACGGTGGCTCGACCTCTACCGGTCGCGAGGACTCGAGGACGGCGATCGGGGTGCTGAGATGGGTCAGGACGGCCGCCCACTCCTCGAAGCGGTACGGCGGGTCGCACAGGGCCAGGTCGGCACGGTGGAGCCCGCCGGCGAGCCACGAGACGGCGTCGCCGCGGACGACGGTCGCCCGGTCGGCCACGCCCAAGCTGTCGAGGTTGGCCCGGATGACGGCCACCGCGGCCGGGTCGCGCTCCACGAAGACGGCCGAGGCGGCCCCGCGCGACAGGGCTTCGATGCCCATGGCGCCGCTCCCGGCGAAGAGGTCGAGCACCGCCAGACCGTCGAGGTCGAGCATGCTGCCGAGCACGTCGAAGATGGCCTCGCGGACCCGGTCCGCCGTCGGCCTCGTGGTGGTGCCCGGCGGCGGCCGCAAGCGCCGGCCCCGCAGTGTGCCGGCGATGACGCGCACCGCTGGAGCGTATCCCGGTCCCCTCCGTCCCCGGACGCCGGTGCCCGGACGCCGGAGTGCCCGGACGTCAGCTCTTCGCCAGGAAGGCGGCTTCCTCCTCGGCGAGGAACAGCTCCAGCTCGTCGGCCAGGTCGGGATGACGCTCGAGGTCCGGGTCGTCGCCGAGGATCTCCTCCGCCACCGACCGGGCGAGCTCCACGAGCGGCCGGTCGCCGCGCCGCAGCGACGCGAGCTTCAGGTCGCTTCTCCCCTTCTGGCGGGCGCCGAGGATCGTCCCCTCGCCCCGCAGTTCGAGATCGACGTCGGCCAGTTCGAAGCCGTCGGTGCTGCGCTCGAGCGCCTGGAGACGGCTCGCCGCCTCGGGACTGTCCGCCGCCGAGAGCAGGAAGCACCACGACGCCAGATCGGCCCGTCCAACCCGCCCCCGCAACTGGTGCAGCTGGGCGATGCCGAACCGTTCTGCGTCCTCCACCACCATGACCGTCGCCTCGGGCACGTCGACCCCCACCTCGACCACCGTGGTGGCCACGAGCACCTGCACCTCGCCGGTGCGGAAGGCCGCCATGACACGCTCCTTGTCGGCCGCCTTCAGCTGACCGTGCAACAGGCCCAGGCGCAGTCCGGCGAGCTCACCGCCCGACAGGCGCTCGAGCTCGGCCGTGGCCGACGCCGCCTGCACCCGCTCCGACCCCTCGACGAGTGGGCACACCACGTAGCCGCGGTGGCCCGCCTCGACCTCCTCGCGCACGCGGCGCCACGCCTTCTGCTGATCACCCGGCGTCCGGGCCCAGGTCGTCCGCACCGCCGTGCGCCCGGCCGGCAGCTCGTCGAGCTCGGTCACGTCGAGGTCGCCGAAGATGACCATGGCCGCCGTACGCGGGATGGGCGTAGCCGTCATCACGAGGAGATCCGGATCGGCGCCTTCGTCGCCCTGACGTCCCTTGGCCCGCAGCGCGGCCCGTTGCTCCACGCCGAAGCGGTGCTGCTCGTCGATGACGACGGCGCCGAGCGCGGCGAAGCGCACGTCCTCGGTCAGAAGGGCATGGGTGCCGACCACGAGGTCGAGCTGACCGTCGGCGAGCGCGCCGCGCAGTCGGGCGCGCTCTGCGGCCGGTGTCCGATTGGTGAGCAGGGCGACGGCGAGCGGGCGTTCCCCGCCGAGGCGGCCGGGGTCGGGCACGGTCAGTCCGGCGAGGAGTTGATGGACGCCCAGGTAGTGCTGTTCGGCCAGCACCTCGGTCGGGGCCATGAGCGCGCCCTGACGGCCGCCGGCCACGGCCACGAGCAAGGTGAAGAGCGCGACGACGGTCTTGCCCGAGCCCACGTCGCCCTGGAGCAACCTGTGCATGGGCAGCGGGCCGGCCAGGTCCTCGCCGATGCGCGTCATGGCGCGGCGCTGGGCGGCGGTGAGGGCGAAGGGCAGACGACTGAGGAACTGAGCGACGAGCCCGTCACCCTCGAGCGGCTCCAACGGATGACGGATGCCCCGCGCCTCGCGCTCGAGGCGCACCCGCCGGCGCACGACCTCGAGCTGGAGCCGGAGGAGCTCGTCGAAGGCGAGCCGGTGGCGGGCCCGGTCGCGCTCTTCGAACGTCGCCGGCGCGTGGATGCCGGCGAAGGCGGCGGTGCGGTCGACCAGCCCGAGACGGCCGCGCAGCTCGTCCGGCAACGGATCGCGCAGCTCGCCGGCGCGGCGCAGCGCCTCTTCGATCCACTCGCCGAACTCCCACCCGGCGATGCCCGCCTTCTCCGAGGTCGGATACAACGGCACGATCCGGCCGGTGCGGTTGCCGATCAGGTCGACGAGCGGGTTCGTGAGCTGACGCCGTCCCCGGTAGGTGTCGAGCTTGCCGAAGAAGAGCGCCTCGGTGCCCACCGGCAGCTGCTTGGCCCGCCACGCCTGGTTGAAGAACGTCACCCGGAGAGAGCCGGTGCCGTCGTCCACGTCGAGCTCGACGATGGCCCGGCCCTGGCGTGTCCGCCGTCCGCGAGAGGACCGGACCGTGGCGAGGACCACCGATTCGTCGCCGACCTGCAGATCGGCCACCTCGGCCTGACGCGTGCGGTCGACGTAGCGACGGGGATAGTGCGTGACGAGGTCGAGCACGGTCTCGATGCCGAGTCCGGCGAGCGACGACGAGCGCCGCTCACCGACGCGCTTCACCTCCGACACGGGGATCGCCGCCAGACTGCGGAGACTGCGTCCGTCGGTCACGAGCCCCCGCTCACCCGCCGGCGCGTCACTCGATGCTGACGAGGTACGGGTACAGCGGCTGGCCGCCGTGGTGCACCTCGACGGCGAGGTCGGGGCGGTGCTCCTGCAGCCATTCGGTGATGCGACGGGTGTCGCCCGGCCCTGCGCCCTCACCCTCGATGAGGGTGACGAGCTCGTGCTCGTCGCGCAGCAGCTTGTTGAGCAGTCCGCACGACGCGTCGACGAGGGTGTCCCCCACCACCTCCACGCCGTCGCGCGACAGGCCCATGAAGTCGCCGGCATGGATCGGCCCGGCCGGACCGGACGCGTCGCGGACGGCCTGGGTGACCTCGCCCGCCACCACGCGACGGGCCGAGGCGGCCATGGTCCGGGCGTTGTCCTCGGCGTCCGCCTCGGGGTCGTACTCGAGCAGGGCGGCGAAGCCCTCGACCATGCCCGACGTCGGCACCACGCGCACCGGCTTGGAGGCGAGCTCGCTGGCCTGCATGGCCACGGGAAGGATGTTCTCGTTGTTCGGGAGCAGCACGACCTCCGGCGAGGCCACCTGCTCCACCACGTCGAGGATCTGCGCGGTGGACGGGTTCATGGACTGGCCGCCCGGAACCAGGTGGTGCACGCCGAGCGAATGGAAGATGCGGCCGATGCCATCGCCGTTCGCCACCGCGATGACGGCCGTGCGGGGCGGGGGTCCGAGCGTCGGCGCCGGAGCGGGCACGGCCGCGCTCTCGCGCACCCAGCGCTCCTCCTCCACCTGCTCGGCCAGGTCGGTCACCCGGATATTGCGCGGCCGTCCCACGTCGATGGCGGCTTCGATGGCGCCGCCCACGTCGTTCGTGTGGATGTGGCAGTTCCACAGCCCGTCGCCGCCGACCACGACGATGGAGTCACCGATCCCGGCCCAGACGTCGCGGAAGGCGTCCATGGTGTCGTCGGGGGCTTCGAGCAGGTACATGACCTCGTAGCGCAGTCCCCCCTCCACCACGTGCTCACCGCCGCCGCCCTCCCAGGGCGCGGGGTCGACCACGGTGGCCCCGGGCGCTCCCTCGGGCGGTGCCGGGAGCGGCCTGCCGTCGGCCACGGTCAAGAGCGCGTCGAGCAGGAGCAGGTAGCCGGTCCCCCCGGCGTCGACCACGCCGGCCTGCGCCAGCACCGGCAGCTGCTCGGGCGTGCGGGCGAGGGCCTCCGCGGCCACGGTCCTGGCCCCCTCGAGAACGCCGATCAGGGTCGCGTCGCCCTCGGCGGCGGCACCCGCACCCTCGCCTGCGGCGCGCGCCACGGTGAGGATCGTGCCCTCGACCGGCCGCAGCACGGCCTGGCGCGCCGCGTCGCTGGCGGCGGTGAGGGCCTGGGCCACGACACGGCCATCGGCCGTTTCGTCCCCGGCGAGCACCCCGGTGAGGCCCCGCAGGATCTGGGAGAGGATGACCCCGGAATTCCCCCGGGCCCCCATCAGCGAGCCGTGGGCGACGGCCTTGCACACCTGGGCCATGGCGGGCGCCGTGCCGTCGGCGGCCGCGTCCACCTCCGCCACGACCGACTCCAGCGTGAGCGCCATGTTGGTGCCCGTGTCGCCGTCGGGGACGGGGTAGACGTTGAGGCGGTTGATCACCTCCTGGTGCGACCGGAGGGCGTCGCGGAACGCCGCCATGGCCGCGGCGACGTGCGTCGGCCCCAGCTGCGTGAGCGGCCCCATGGGCGAGGATGCTAACCTTTTCCCTTCGTCCCCCAAGTTTCCCCGAGGAGCGTCCGCGTCGTGGCTGCTGTGTGCGAAGTCTGTGGCAAGCACCCTTCGTTCGGCATGAGCCTCAGCCACTCGCATCGCCGGACGAAGCGCCGCTGGAACCCGAACATCCAGCGTGTGCGGGCACTGGTCAACGGCACCCCGCGCCGTCTCCACGTGTGCACGTCGTGCATCCGGGCCGGCAAGGTGACGAAGCCGGTGCGTCGCCGGGCCCCCCAGCCCACCGCCTGACCCGTCCCCGAACCCGCCGCGGCCCGCCGTCGGCCGGGCCGGCCCCGGGGCAGGTGACATTCGTCCCTTGCCGTCGGAAGGCCCCCTTCACGATGCTGGGACCATGGGCGCGCCCCCGGACCTGACCGTCGGTTCGGTCCCTCCCCCGGCGCCGGTGCCGGGACGGCCCGATCCGGCGCACGAGAGCGACGTCCTGCTCACCGACGGGACCACCGCGCACGTGCGCGACATCATCCCGGGGGATGCCGACGCGCTCGTGGGGTTCCACCAGGGCCTGTCCACCGAGAGCATCGTGCTGCGGTTCTTCGGTCCCCACCCGCGCCTGTCGCCTGCAGAGGTGGAGCGCTTCACCACCGTCGACGGCGTCGACCGCGCCGCCCTCGTGGCCGAACGCGCCGGACAGCTCGTGGCCGTGGCGCGCTACGACCGCACCCCCGGACGCGACGAGGCCGAGGTGGCGTTCGTGGTGGCGGACGCCTACCAGGGCCGGGGGCTCGGCACCATCCTGCTCGAGCATCTCGCCGTCATCGCCCGGAGCCACGGCATCCGTCGCTTCGTCGCCGACACCCTCGCCGACAATCACCGGATGCTGGCGGTGCTGCGCGGTGCCGGCTTCGCCCGCCAGTACCGGCGCTCGTCGGAGGTCGTCCGCGTCGTCCTCGACATCGCCCCCGGACCCGAGGCACCCGCCGCCGCCGACGAGCGCGACCGCCAGGCCGTCGTCGCCTCCATGGCCCGGCTGCTGCGGCCGACTTCGATCGCCGTGGTCGGTGCCGCCCGGCGGGCGGGCACCATCGGCCACCAGTTGCTGCGCAACCTCCTCGCCGCCGGCTTCGCCGGTCCGGTGTACCCGGTCAACCCCTCGGCGTCGAGCGTCGCCGGCGTGCCCTGCTGGCCCGACGTGGCGTCGATACCGGGCACCGTCGATCTCGCCGTCGTCGCCGTTCCCGCCCCGGTCGTGTCCTCGGTGGTGGAGGAATGCGGCCGCAAGGGTGTGGGGTCGCTCGTGGTCATCTCGGCCGGTTTCGCCGAAGCCGGGGCCGGCGGACGCGACGAGCAGCGCGCGGTCACGAGGCTGGCGCACAGCTACGGCATGCGACTCGTCGGGCCGAACTGCTTCGGCGTGGTGAACACCGAGCCCGGCGTGTCGATGAACGCCACCTTCGCCCCCGCCGCGCCCGTGCACGGACCGGTCGGCTTCGCGTCGCAGTCGGGCGGGCTCGGCATCGCCATCCTGGCCGAAGCGGCGGGCCGCGGTATCGGCCTGTCCACGTTCGTGTCGATGGGCAACAAGGCCGACGTCTCGAGCAACGACCTGCTGCTGTGGTGGGAGCAGGACGAGGCCACCTCGGTGGCGCTTCTCTATCTCGAGTCCTTCGGCAATCCGCGGCGATTCGGCCGCATCGCCGAACGGGTGAGCCGGACGAAGCCGATCGTGGCGGTGAAGAGTGGACGCAGCGCGGCCGGGACCCGAGGAGCGAGGTCCCACACCGCCGCCCTGGCCAGTCCCGAGGAAGCAGTCGACGCGCTGTTCCGCCGGACCGGGGTGATCCGGGTCGACACCATCGAAGAGCTGTTCGACGCGGCCGAGGTCCTCGCCGCCCAGCCCCTCCCGGCCGGAGGACGGGTCGGCATCGTGGGCAACGCGGGCGGGCCCGGGGTGCTCGCCGCCGACGCCTGCGCCGGGCACGGACTCGAGGTCCCCGAGCTGCGCCCCGCCACCCAGGAGCGTCTCCGTACCTGGCTCCCCGACGGCGCCGGTGTGGGCAATCCCGTGGACATGGTCGCCTCCGCCGGTCCCGACGAGTACGCCCGGGTGATCGAGCTGCTCCTGGAGGGGGACGAGGTCGACGCCGTCATCGCCATCTTCACGCCGCCGCTCGTGACCCGGGCCGACGACGTCGCCCGCGCCGTGGCCGGCGCGTCGCAGGCGGCCGCCGGCTGGCGCCGGGGCAAACCGGTCGTCGCGAGCTTTCTCGGAGCCGCCGAAGCGGGACCCGTGCTGCGCGCCGCGCAGCCGCCCGTCCCGTGCTTCACCTATCCCGAGACGGCGGTGCGCGCCCTCGCCCATGCCGCCGCCTACGGCAGGTGGCGCCGACAGCCGGCCGGCGAGGTGCCCGTGCTGGCCGGCACCGATCCCAACCGGGCCCGCCAATTGCTCGAAGCGGGCAGCGCGGAGCACGAGTGGCTCACCGGCGCGGCGGCGCTCGAGGTGCTCACCGCCTACGGCATCCCCGTGGCCCGCACCGCGGCGGTCGGCGACGCCACCGCCGCCGCCGAAGCCGCCCGGTCGATGGGCGGCCCGGTGGCACTCAAGGCCGACGGGCCGGGGCTCCTGCACAAGAGCGAGCGGGGCGGGGTACGCCTCGGTCTGGAGGACCCCGCCGAGGTGGGCCGGGCCTACGAGGAGATGGCCGCCGCCCTCGGCGACGACATGTCCGGCGCCGTCGTGCAGGCGATGGCGGGCGGAGGAGTCGAGACGATCGCCGGTCTCGTCGAGCACGAGGGATTCGGACCCGTCGTGCTGTTCGGGCTCGGGGGCACGGCGGTGGAGGTGCTCGGCGACCACGTCACCCGGCTGGCACCGCTCACCGACGTGGAGGCCCGCGAGATGGTCTTCGGTCTGCGCGCCACCCCGCTGCTCACCGGATACCGCGGCAGCACACCGGTCGACACCGACGCCCTCGTCGAGGTGCTGCTACGTCTGGGAAGCCTGGCTGCCGATCTTCCCGAGGTGGCCGAGGCCGACTGCAACCCGCTCGTGGCCACTCCCGACGGCGCGCTGGTGGTGGACGCCCGCATCAGGGTGCGTCGCGACGCACCCGAGCCCGATCTCCGCCGTCAGTTGCGCAGCTGAGGACCTCTCAGGGCTTCTGGCGTCGCTCCGACAGCCGCG
>DASRBM010000493.1:0-3632 GCA_035653635.1 Acidimicrobiales bacterium
CGACGTACTCGAGCCGGCGTTCGACGTCGGCCAGGGTGCCGTGGCGTTCGGGGTCGTCGGAGGCCGAGCGCGGGAACAGCTCGTACCAGGAGCTGAAGCGGGCACGGCGGCGCTCCACCATCACCTCGAGGGGCTCGCTCGTCACGACCGTGTCGGGATCGGGGAAGCGCCGCAGCATCACCTGGCGGTCGAGCGTGCCCGCCGCGGCCAGCGCGTCGGACAGGTCGCCGCTGTCGGCCGCCGCCCGCAGGTCCTCGGCCGCTCGCTCCAGGGCGGTGCGGTCCTTCCCCTTGGCCCGGCTCGCCGCCGCCCGGAGCAGCTCGGCCCCGACGAGGAGCTCGACGGTCACGTCGCGTCCGGCCGCCAGCTTCACCATGGTGTCGCGCACCCAGGTGGCGTAGGGATCGACGAAGGCGCGGATGCAGAAGCGGTACCGGCCCTGGGCCGGCACCTCGAACACGGCTCGGAAGCGGTCGTTGCCGAGGGGCGACATGGGTGTCGAGGACCACGACCCGTCCCCCGCGCGCCAGCGCAGCTCGGCTGCCACCTCGTCGTGACCGTCGGCGAAGACGTCGGCCGAGACCTCGACCACGTCGCCCACCTCGCGCTTGGCCGGGAAGGCGCCGGCGTCCACGCGCGGCCGGATGTCCTCCACGACGACCCGGGCCCGGCCCTTCATCGATTGCAGGCCCGACGCACCGGCCGCGGCCGCACCGGGGCCGTCGGACGACGGGACGCCTTTCCTCACTGATCGGCCGGTGCCGCGCGTGGCAGCCATGGCGCCCCACCCTCCTCGGTCGCGTCGCCACCGGCGCCCTACCCTCGCCGGACGACCGGTACACCGCGCCAGGGGTCCGGTCGTGCACGACGCGGCGACACCGGCGCGCGCGACACGACGCGCCGCGCGCAGGAATTGTCGGCGCCGTGGGTGCGACGACCCGGCGTCAGGCGTGCGTCACAGCCGTACCACCGCGCCCTCCTCGGCGCTCCGGCGCGCCGCGTCGAGCACTTCGGCCACGCACAGGGCGTCCTCCACGGTGACCGGAGGCGGTCCCTCGCCGGCGATGGCGCACCGCAGCTGCCGGTAGAAGGCGGGCCAGTCACCGCGCTCGGGCGCCACCGGCCGGCGCCCGCCGTCGCGCTGGAGCCATCCCCAGCTCGTCGCGTCCTCCACGCCGAAGACCGGATCGTCGGCGGCCATTCCGCCGCGCAGACGGGCCTCCTGGCCGTCGAGCCCGGGCACCACCAGCGCCCCTTCGGTGCCGAGCACCCGCAGGCGGGGGCCCGGTGCGGCCGCCAGCGCGCCGGCCCACAGGTGGGTTCGGGTGCCGTCGCGATGGTCGAGGGCCAGGAACACGTCGTCGTCCGCGCCGCCCCGGCGGTGGTCGATTTCGGCGTACACACCCGTCGGCCGGCCGAAGAGGGTGACGGCCTGGTCGACGAGGTGCGTGCCGAGGTCGAGCAGGATGCCCCCACCCTGGTGCGAAGGCGTGCGCTCCCGCCAGGCACCGGGGTCGGGCAGGGGACGGAAACGCTCGAAGCGCGACTCGTAGCGCAGGACGGTGCCGAGCACGCCGTCGTCGCGCAGCCGCACGAACGTCAGATGGTCGGCGTCGAAGCGCCGGTTGTGGAACGGCACGAGCATCCGCCCGGCGGAAGCGGCCACCTCGGCGAGCGCCCGCACCTCGGCGGCGGTCGGGGCGACGGGCTTCTCCACCACCACGTGGAGGCCGGCGCGCAGCGCGGCACCGGCGACCTCGGCGTGGGTGGCCGTGGCCGTCGCCACCACTATGAGATCGTGCTCGTCGGCCGACCGGAGGAGCTCCTCCGGGGCCGACGACAGCCGGGCGCCCGGGAGCTCGCTCGCCGCCTGCCGCCTTCGCTCAGGGTCGGAGGTGACGACGCTCGTGATCTCGAGACCGGGGACCGCGGCGATGAGAGGCCGGTGGAAGAACCGCCCCGACAGGCCGTAGCCGACGAGGCCGACGCGCACTACCGGGCGGTGGCGTTGCGCCGCGACAGGGCGTCGATGGTGACGGCGAAGATGAGCACGGCGCCGGTCACGATGAACTGCCACTGCACGGCGAGCCCGAGGAGGTACATGCCGTTGTAGATGGCGCCGATCACGAGGCCCCCGAGGACCCCGTGGCTGATCTTGCCCCTCCCGCCGAACAGCGACGTCCCGCCGATGACGGCGGCAGCCACGGCGTAGAGCACGAGCTGCCCGCCGTTCACGTTGTTCGACATCCCGCCGAGATACGAGGCATAGAGGAGGCCGGCGATCCCGCCCGTCATCGAGCACAGGACGAAGGCCATGGTGCGGATCATGGCCACGTTGATGCCGGCGCGGCGGGCGGCCTCGGGGTTGCCGCCGATGGCGTACATGTAGCGGCCGAATCGGGTGCGGTGGAGGAGGAAGACCCACATGGCGAGCACGCCGGCCACGATGAAGATGGCGAACGGCACACCCTCGAGGGTGCCGACGGCGGCCCGGTTGACGTTGCAGATGGCGACGACGGCCACGCCGATCCCGGCGAAGAAGGCGATACGGATGAGCGACAGGCTCACCGGTGGCGCCACCAGACCGCTGGAGCGACGCCGCTGGTCACGGAAGAAGGTGCCGCCGCCGTAGAGGGCGACCACGACGATCATCGCGATCCAGCCCACCGCCGGGGTGACGTGACCCCACATGAAGTTGTACAGCGCATGGAGGTTGAACGAACGGCCGGTGAGGCTCGGATACCCGGAGAACGGACCCAGGGCCAGGATGATGAGCAGCACGCCGTTGAAGATGAGGTAGCCGGCCAGCGTGACCACGAACGACGGAAGCCGGAGTCGGGTGATGAGCGTCCCCTGGGCGCCGCCGATGGCGGCACAGGCGAGGAGGGCGACGATGACGGCGGCCCACCATGGCCAACCCGTCGTGGCGGGCTGCACGAGTTGCACGCCGATGACCCCGCCGACGGCGCCGACGTAGCCGAGAGACAGGTCGATCTCGCCGAGGAGGAGGGCGAAGATCTCGGCCATGGCGAAGATCATCAGGTAGGCGCTCTGCTGGAAGAGGTTCACCAGGTTGCCCGCGGTCAGGAAGACGTGGTTCGGGCTGATGACCTGGAAGACGACGACGATGATGACGAGCGCGAGGACGACCGGCAGGACTCCGCTGTCCCCGCTCTTGATGCGCATCCACTGCGCCCCGACGTAGTCCCCGAGCGTCTGGGCCAGGATCTCGGGCGGCACCAGCGGCGGCGCCTCGGGCGCGGCGGTCGGGTCCACCATCTGCTCGATCTTCGGCACGTCGAGCATGTCGTCGCGGCCGTGCTCAGTCTGCGCCATGACCCACCGCTCCGTTCCCCGGGCGGGACCCCGAGGTCACGCCCAGTCCCCCCGTGGTCATGTACTCGACCACGCTCTGGCGGTCGAAATCGGATACCGGTCCTTCCGCCACCATCCGGCCGAGGTGGAGCACGGCGATGCGATCCGCCACGGCGAAGACGTCGTTCAGGTTGTGCGAGATGACGAGGACGGCGAGCCCGCGGTCGCGCAGCGTCTTCACGAGCTCGAGCACCTGGGCCGTCTGGGTGACGCCGAGAGCGGCGGTGGGCTCGTCCATGATGACGAGCTTCGAGTTC
>DASRBM010000494.1:0-7977 GCA_035653635.1 Acidimicrobiales bacterium
TCTCATCGAGCACGCCCGGCGCTTCCTCGCCGGCTTCAAGGTCCCGAAGTCGGTCGAGTTCGAAGACGGGCCCCTGCCCTTGTCGGGTGCCTTCAAGCCCCTGAAGCGCGAGCTGCGCAAGCGCTACTGGGAAGGCCGGGACCGCGGCGTCGCCTGAGCGCCGTGGCGCCGGGCGGAGGCGGTCCTACAGGTAGGGCTGCTCCTGGGCCCAGGTGAACTCCACGGCCGGCTGCCCGGACGTCTCCACCAGGATCTCGGCCAGGCTCGGGTCGCCGTTCCACGCCGTCGGGTTGAACCCGGTGCCCATCAGGCAGTCGGAGCACGGCAGGTTGAGCAGCACGTTGTTGCGGTGGCCCCAGCACCCCGAGGGGTCGGACGGGGTGCAGTCGATGTTCGACGAGCCCATGCCGTCGTCGTACATCCAGTAGTACATGGCCTCGAGCGGGTTGCCCACGGCGCCGGCCCAGTTGGAGCCCCACTGCGAGTAGGGGAATCCCGACGGCGGCGAAGGATCGGTGTTCTGCGCAGCGCCCGCCGCGGCCGCCTGGTCGAGCGAGGTGGCCATGGCCGTCAGTGCCGGCAGGCCGCGCACCGTGCGCTCCAGGTTGGTGATCACGAAGATCTGCTGGGCCGGCGTGAGCGAGGTCCAGTTGCTCGGCAGGGTCATGCCCGGCAGCCCTTCCTGGGCCCGGGCGTTGTCGATGGCGCTCAGCGTGGCCCCCACGCAGGTGGACGAGTCGTCGTACTGCGTGCCCGAGCAGCTCTGCAGGAAGTTGGGCGACGGCGCCATGTTGGCGGGCTCCTGCGGCGGCAGGATGCCGCGCCGCGAGGCCGGCGCCTGGGTCGGAACCGGTGCCGGCTTCGGAGGCACCGTCGTCGAGGGCGGCTTCGGAGCGGGCGCCGAGGGCACGGCGACGGTGGTGGTGGTGCTCGGAGCCGGTGCCGTGGTGGTGGTGCTCGGGGCCGGTGCCGTGGTCGACGGCGCGGCCAGCGTGCCCGAGGTGTCGGTGCCGTGCACCGGCACGCGCGTGGTGCCGCCCACGATCACGATCGCCGCCACGATGCTGACGCCCAGGGCCCACGTGAGGAACCGGCCCCTGCGGCGCTCGAGGCCCCCGGCCTCATGCCCCCTCCGCATGATCTTGGCATCGGCGGCCCGCTCGTGATCTTGATCGCAACCACCCTGTTCGGCCCCCAACATGGGGACAAACCGCCACTTGAGCGAGGTTCGATCAACGTGCCGGCGGACCGGCCGGGCTCGCTACGGTTGCAGGCGGCAATGCCTGACGACCTGAAGCGGTGGGAGGAACAGCCGGCCGTCTCCGAGCCCCGGTGGCCGGCCACCCTGGCCGTCCTCGGCGCCATCGGGCTCTACGTGGTGCTGCCGGACAAGGTCATCGGGGGCCTCGGGCCGCGGTGGCTCATCCCCGCCCTCGAGGGCGTCCTCGAAGCCGTCCTCGTCCTGGCGAACCCGGTCCGCATCACGCGCCAGACGCTGGAGCTGCGCGTCGTCGCCATCGGCCTCATCGCCGTGGTCAACGTGGCCAACTGGGTCACCCTGGGCGAGCTCATCCACGCGCTTCTGTACGCCACCGGCCCCGGGTCGAACGGCCGGTCGCTCGTCTACGCCTCGGTGCCCATCTGGCTCACCAACGTGATCGTGTTCGCCCTGTGGTACTGGGAGCTCGACCGGGGCGGGCCGGCGGCCCGCCTGCGCCCGGCGCGCCGTCCGCCCGACTTCCTCTTCCCCCAGATGTCGAATCCCGACGTGACCGGCGCCCGGTGGTCGCCCACCTTCCTCGACTACTTCTACACGTCGTTCACCAACGCCACGGCGTTCAGCCCTACCGACACCATGCCCCTCACGCCGTGGGCCAAGATCCTCATGATGGTGCAGTCGCTCGCCTCGCTGCTCACCGTGGCGCTCGTCGTCTCGCGCGCCGTCAACATCCTCCATTGACCACCGCCGCCGCACCACCGGTGGTGCAGGCCGCCGTGTTCGACATGGACGGGCTTCTCGTCGACTCCGAACCGCTGTGGCAGCAGGCCGAGATCGCCGTCTTCGCCAGCTACGGCGTGGCGCTCACCGAGGACCTGTGCCGGTCGACGAAGGGGATGTTCGTCTACGACGTCGCCCGTCACTGGTATGCGCGCCATCCGTGGACGGGCCCGGCGCCCGAGGCGGTGGCCGAGGAGATCCTCCGCGACATGGAGCGACGGCTGGCCGACGAGGCGCGGCTCTTGCCCGGTGCCGGCGCGGCCCTCGCCTTCTGCCGGGCCCGCGCCGGAAAGGTCGCCCTGGCCTCGTCCTCCCCGCGCCGGCTCATCGACGTGGTGGTGGAGCGCTTCGCCCTCGGACCGCTCTTCGACGTCGTGCACTCGGCCGAGTCGGAGCCGGCCGGCAAACCGGACCCGGCCGTCTTCCTGACGACGGCCCGCCTGCTCGGGGTGGAACCCGGCGGCTGCGTGGTGCTCGAGGACTCCCCGGCCGGCGTGGCCGCGGCCCTGTCCGCGGGGATGGCGTGCGTGGCCGTGCCCGAGGTGCACGGCGGCGAGTCGCCTGAGCTCTTCGCCGGCGCCACCGTGGTGCTGGCGTCGCTCGACGACCTCGACGAGGAGGTGTGGCGACGGCTCGAGGCTAGGGTCGCGTCGCCACCTTCCGGTGGCGCAGCCGGTCACCGCCGGTCCTCGGCAGAAGGGGAGCGGTGACCCGGAGCCGCGGGCGACCAGGAGGACACGTGGCGGACATCTACGACATCCCGATCCGGACCCTCGCCGGCAAGGAGGCGTCGCTCGCCCCCTACCGGGGTCAGGCGATGCTCCTCGTGAACGTCGCGTCCAAGTGCGGGCTCACGCCGCAGTACGCGGGCCTGCAGAAGCTGCAGGACGAGTACGGGGACAAGGGCTTCACCGTGCTCGGGTTCCCCTGCAACCAGTTCCTCGAACAGGAACCGGGAACGCCCGGTGAGATCGCCGAGTTCTGCTCGGTGAACTACGGGGTGACCTTCCCCCTCTTCGAGAAGATCGAGGTGAACGGCGAGGGAAGGCACCCGCTGTACGACGTGCTCACCGAGACGCCCGACGCCGAGGGCAAGGCGGGCGACATCCAGTGGAACTTCGAGAAGTTCCTCGTCGCGCCCGACGGGTCGGTGACCCGGTTCCGGCCCATGGTCGAGCCCGGCGACCCGGCGCTGGTGACGGCGGTCGAGTCGGCGCTGCCCGGCGCGTGACGACGGGCCGTCGCTCCGACGGCCTGTCGGAGGCGGTCCCGCGCGCCTTTCCCCGCCGCCTGCCGCGCCCCACCCGGCGCCACCTCCTGGCCCGGGCACGCACCATCGCCCGGGTGGTGGTGCGCCGCTTCGGGGTCCTCGCCCTGCGCCAAGCCCGCCACGTCCGCCACGGACCGCTCCCGGCGAGCGCCTTCGGGCCCGCGCTGCGGCGCACGCTCGAGGACCTCGGCGGCACGTTCATGAAGTTCGGGCAGCTCGTGGCGTCGGCGCCAGGGCTCTTCGGCGACGAGCTGTCGGACCAGTTCCGGGCCTGCCTCGACACCGGGCCTCCGGTGCCGTTCGACAAGGTGCGCGCCGTGGTGGAGGCGGATCTCGGCATGGCGCTGTCCGACGCCTTCGCCCACTTCGAGCCGCTGCCCGTCGGCCGCGCCTCGATCGCCGTCGTCCACCGGGCCCGGCTGCACGACGGCGCCACGGTGGCGGTGAAGGTGCTGCGCCCCGGCATCGACAAGGTGGTGGCCACCGACCTCGACCTGCTGCAGCCACTGCTCGAGCTCGTCGCCCGCCAGACCGGCGACCAGACGGCCGGCTCGCTGCTGCAGATGCTCGACGGCTTCCGGGAGCAGATCGGCGAGGAGCTCGACCTGCGCAACGAGGCCCGGGCCATGGTGCACTTCCGGCAGCTGCTGGCCGAGGTCGACCTGCCGGTCATCGCCGTGCCCCAGGTGCACGCCGAGCTGTGCGGGCCGAACGTGCTCACCATGGAGTTCTTCGACGGCGTCCCCATCGACGACCTCGCCGCGGCGGCCGACTACGGGATCGACCCGGCTCCGCTCGTGGAACAGGTGGTGCGGGGCTTCCTCCTCATGATGGTGCGCTGGGGCGCGTTCCACGGCGACGTGCACGCCGGCAACCTGATGCTCCTGCCCGACGCCCGTATCGGCGTGCTCGACTGGGGCATCGTCGGTCGTCTCGACCACGAGACGCACCGGTTCGTCGTCCGCCTGTTCGAGGCGGTGCTGGGCGACGAGAGCGCCTGGGACGACGTGGCCGGCCATCTCGTGCGCACCTACGGCGAGGCCATGCGCGACGCCCTCGGCCTCGACGACGAGCAGCTGGCCGCCTTCATCCGGGGGATCATCGAGCCGATCCTGCTCCGTCCCTTCGGCGAGGTGAGCCTGGCCGACGTCATCACCGCGCCGCAGGCGCAGCTGGCGCGGGCCAGGGGGGCGAGCGTCCACAGCCGACGCCTGCGCGACGTGCTGTCGCGGGTGCGGGCCCAGCGTCGGCTGCGCCGTGCCGCCGAGGCCGGCGGCGGCGTCGCCTCCGATTTCGACCGCGGCACCTTCCTCCTTGGCAAGCAGCTCATGTACTTCGAGCGCTACGGGAAGATGTTCCTGTCCGACACGCCGCTGCTCGCCGACAAGGACTTCCTCACCTCCCTGCTCGCCGGCGCCACCGGGACGTCCGGCGCGTCGGGCACGGACTGACCGGCCATGGACAGCGAGATGCTCGAGCTCGACACGAGCGGACGCCAGGTCGTCGACGTCACCGACGAGGTGGAGCGCTTCTGCGCCCGGCGGGGGAGCGGCCTCTGCTCGGTGTTCGTGCCCCACACCACGGCCGGCGTCGGGATCATGGAGACGGGCTCGGGATCCGAGGACGACCTCCTCGCCGCCATCGAACGGCTGCTGCCCCGCGACGTCCGCTACCGCCACCACCATGGGTCACCGGGACACGGCGCCGACCACGTGCTCCCCGTGTTCGTCTCCCCGTCGGTGGTCGTGCCGGTGCTCGACGGGCGCCCAGCCCTCGGGACCTGGCAGCGGGTGGTGGTGGTCGACACGAACGCCGACAACCCCCGCCGGCAGCTCCGGCTGAGCTTCGTCGTGGCCTAGCTAGGCTCGCCGTCCATGACCACCGACACCCGTTCGCTCGCCGACGCCCTCACGCGTTCGCTGCACCTCGCCGCGCCGCCCATCGCCATCACCTTCGAGTCGGCGCCCAACACGTCGGTCCCCGGATACGACGCGCCGCTCTCCGCCCCCGCCGCCGACGGCCGCCAGGGCAGGGTCCCGGCCGGTTGCGTCTTCTGGGTGAAGGCGGCCGAGCGCACCTTCACCACCGCTCCCGAGGACCACGGGAACTGCTCGGTGGGCCGCTACACCCACGGGCTGGCCTCGCTCGAGGAGGTGGCCGGCAACGACGACGTCGCCGCGCTGCTCGAGTCGGGCTGGGTGAGCGCGGAGGCGGTCGGCGGGATCCCGGCGGTGTCGGAGCGTCCCGCCGGCGTCACCTACGGGCCGCTGGCCGAGTCGGCCGGCGAACCCGACGTCGTGCTCCTGCGGGTGAACGGCCGTCAGCTCATGGTGCTGTCCGACGCGCTGCCGGGGCTGCGCATCGAGGGCAAGCCGCAGTGCCACATCGTGGCGCTCGCCAAGGAGCACGGCGAGGTGGCCGCCAGCGTCGGCTGTGCGCTCAGCCGCGCCCGCACCGGCATGCGTCCGGACGAGATGACCTTCGCCTTCCCCGGCACCCGCCTGGCCGAGGTGGTGGAGGCCGTGGACCGGACGAGCACGGTCGACACCGTGGTCGCCAAGTACGCGGCCGAGGACGCCCGGCGCTTCAACTGACCCGCGCCGCAGCGCGCGGCCCGGTTCCGAGGCCGACGGATCAGCTCGCGCTCGGGACGGCGACCGGCAGACGAAGATCGACCCAGGCGCCGTCCTGCCAGCGACCGACGGCCACCCAGGTGGAGCCGTCCCAGTAGCCCTGGGTGGCCGGTCCGCTCTCCACCGGGTACCAGCCCGGCGAGGCCGAGGGGACGGTGTCGGTGTGGCGGCCGGCCGCGGCGTCGAGCAGCCGGCGCCGGTCGCGCTTCTTCAGCCGGATGTCGGTGCCGGACACGGTCAGCGTGCGCTCGTCGGTGGCATCCGCCGCGCCGAGGACCTCCACCGGGACGAGGGCGAGGAGCTCCTTCGGACGCGCGTTCCAGGCGCCGAGGGCGACGACGGCGACCGCCGACCGGCAGAGGGCCACCCCGGTCGCCTTCTTCTTGCCGCCGATGCGGGCCTGTCCCCGCACGAAGACCTCGGGTGCGGCTCCCGGTGGCAGCACCGCCGCGAGCCGCTTGCTGGCCCTGTTGTCACCGGCCACGAGTACCTCCCCCACTCACGTCGCGTCGGTCGGATCGGCGCGCGTGCAGGCGCTCTTGACCCCGTTTGCAACAACAGTCGCCCACCGTCGCGCCGGGCACGCGTGGCGGGGCCCGGGGCGGCTCAGTAGGACTTCGGCAGCTGGAGCGAGTGCTGGGCCACGAAGTTGAGGATCATCTCCCGGCTCACCGGGGCCGTGCGGATGAGGCGGGCCGCCCCCCACATGTCGGCCAGCCCGTACTCCGACGACATGCCGTTGCCGCCGTGGGTCTGGATCGCCTGGTCGAGCGCGGCCAGGGCGGCCTCGGCCGCCGCGTACTTGGCCATGTTGGCCGCCTCGCCGGCGTCGACGCCGGCGTCGTAGGCCCACGCCGCCTTCTGGGTCATGAGCCGGGCCAGCTCCACCTCGATCTTCGACTTGGCGAGCGGATGGGCGAGACCCTGGTGCCGTCCGATGGGGGTGCCCCAGACGTTGCGCTCCCGGGCGTAGAGCGACGCCTTGTCGAGCGCGTAGCGGCCGATGCCGTTCGCCAGCGCGGCCGACATGATCCGTTCCGGGTTGAGCCCCATGAACACCTGACGGAGCCCGTCGCCCTCGGTGCCGAGCAGCCGGTCGGCCGGCACCTCCACGTCGTCGAAGAACAAGGTGAACTGCTTCTCCGGGGCCACGATCTCCACCGGGATCACCGTGCGCTCCAGGCCCGGGGTGTCGGAGTCGACGACGAAGAGCGACAGCCGTCCGCGACCGGACCCCTCGTCCACCGACGTACGCGTCACCACGAGGATCGACTCCGATTCGTCGACGCCCGAGATGTAGTACTTGGTGCCGCGCAGCTTGTAGACGTCGCCGTCGCGGGTTGCGGTGGTCGAGATGTTGTGCGAGTTGGAACCGGCGTCGGGCTCGGTGATGGCGAACGCCATCTTGCGGGTGCCGTCGGCGAAGCCCGGGAGCCATCGCTGCTTCTGCTCGTCGGTGCCGAAGCGGGCGATGATCGTGGCGCAGATGGCGGGGGAGACGACCATGAGCAGCAGCGGGCAGCCGTGGGTGGCGAGCTCCTCGAGCACGATGGCCAGCTCGGCGATGCCCATGCCCCCGCCGCCGTAGGCCTCGGGGACGTTCACGCCGAGAAAGCCCTGGGCCCCGAGCTCGTCCCACAGGTCGTCGGTCTTCGTCCCCTGGCGGGCGCAGGCGGCGTAGTACTCGTGGCCGTACTTGGCCGCGATCGAGCCGACGGCCTCGCGCAGCATGAGCTGTTCTTCGGTCTCTCGGAAATCCACGGGTGCTCCTCTGTCGGAGGGTCAGCGGGTGAGAAGGTGCTCGGGCACGTCGACCAGACGCGCCCGCAGGAACTCGCCGAGGCTCTTGGCCTGGGCGTCGGGCCGGGTGGAGGAGGCGACCCCTTCGCCGAGGAGGCCGTGGACCACGAAGTTGAGCGCCCGCAGGTTGGGCAGTTCGTAGCGGTCGACGCGCAGCTGCGCGGCCTCCGGGAGCAGCTCGCGCAGCTTGGCCTCGGTCATCGTGGCGGCCAGCCACGCGTAGCGGTCGTCGTCGTCGTCGGTCCACAGCCCGACGTTGGCGTTGCCGCCCTTGT
>DASRBM010000495.1:0-2150 GCA_035653635.1 Acidimicrobiales bacterium
CGGCCATGATCGGCTCGAGCAGCGCCGGCTTGGCCTTGCGGGCCCCTTCCTTGAAGGCCAGCGAGCCCGCGATCTTGAAGGCCATCTCCGACGAGTCGACGTCGTGGTAGGAGCCGTAGGTCAGGATGGCCCGGATGTCGACCATGGGATAGCCGGCCAGGACGCCCGACTCGAGGGCCTCCTGGATGCCGGCGTCGACGGCGGGGATGTACTCCCGGGGGATGACGCCGCCGGTGATCTTGTCGACGAACTCGTAGCCGCCCCCCGGGCCGGTGGGCTCGAGGTCGATGACGACGTGGCCGTACTGGCCCCGGCCGCCGGTCTGGCGGACGTAGCGCTGCTCGATCTTGCGGACGGGCTCGGTGATCGTCTCCCGGTAGGCCACCTGGGGCTTGCCGACGTTGGCCGCCACCGAGAACTCCCGCATCATCCGGTCGACGAGCACCTCGAGGTGCAGCTCGCCCATCCCCCAGATGATCGTCTGCCCGGTGTCCTCGTCGGTGCGGACCTGGAACGTCGGGTCCTCCTCCTGGAGGGCGAAGAGGGCCTTGCCGAGCTTGTCCTGGTCGACCTTGGTCTTGGGCTCGATGGCCACCGAGATGACCGGCTCGGGGAACTCCATCCGCTCCAGGATGATCGGCCGGTTGGGGTCGCAGAGCGTGTCGCCGGTGGTGGTGAACTTGAGGCCCACGGCGGCCACGATGTCGCCGGCGAAGACGGCCTGCTTGTCCTCCCGGTGGTTGGCGTGCATCTGGAGGATGCGCCCGACCCGCTCCTTCTTCCCCTTGGTGGAGTTCTGGATCGAGGAGCCCTTCGTCAGGCTGCCCGAGTAGACCCGCAGGTAGGTGAGCTTGCCGACGTAGGGGTCGGTCATGATCTTGAAGGCGAGCGCCGAGAAGGGCTCGGCGTCGTCGGCCTTGCGCTCGATCTCCTCGTCCTTGTACGTGCCGACGGCGGCGGGCACATCGAGCGGGCTCGGCAGGAAGTCGACCACCGCGTCGAGCAGCGGCTGCACGCCCTTGTTCTTGAAGGCTGACCCGCACATGACCGGCACCACCTGGCTGGCGATGGTCGCCCGGCGCAGCGCCTTGCGCAGGTCCTCCTCGGTGATCTCCTCGTCGCCCAGGTACTTCTCCGTGATGTCGTCGTCGTAGTTGGAGAGGACGTCCACCAGGTCGTGGCGGGCCAGCTCGGCGTCGTCGGCCAGGTCGGCCGGCACCGCCTCGGTGCGCCACTTCTCCCCCATGGTGTCGTCGTCCCAGATGAGGGCCTCCATGCGCAGAAGGTCCACCACGCCGAGGTAGCCGCCCTCCACGCCGATGGGCAGCTGGATGACAGCCGGCACCGCGTCGAGACGGTCCTTGATCATGGACACGGCACGGCCGAAGTCGGCCCCGATGCGGTCCATCTTGTTGACGAAGCAGATGCGCGGCACGGCGTACTTGTTGGCCTGGCGCCACACCGTCTCCGTCTGCGGCTCCACGCCGGCCACGGCGTCGAACACGGCCACCGCACCGTCGAGGACGCGCAGCGACCGTTCCACCTCCACGGTGAAGTCCACGTGACCGGGGGTGTCGATGATGTTGATCCAGCTGTCGCGCCACTTGCAGGTGGTGGCGGCTGACGTGATGGTGATGCCGCGCTCCTGCTCCTGGACCATCCAGTCCATGGTGGCGGCGCCTTCGTGCACCTCACCGATCTTGTAGTTCTTGCCGGTGTAGTAGAGGATGCGCTCGGTCGTGGTGGTCTTGCCCGCGTCGATGTGGGCCATGATCCCGATGTTGCGGGTCCTGGCGAGCGGGAATTCGCGGATGGGGCGTGCGTCGGCCATGTCTGTTTCTCTTCGTGTGCGTTGATCGGTGCTGCTCGTGCGCCGAGTCGCCCGCGTCAGCCGACGCGGGTCTCAGGCCCGGCGACTACCAGCGGTAGTGGGCGAAGGCGCGGTTGGACTCGGCCATCTTGTGCATGTCCTCGCGGCGCTTCACGCTGGCGCCGGTGCCGTTGGCGGCGTCGAGGACCTCGTTGGCCAGGCGCTCGGCCATGGTCTTCTCACGGCGTTGACGGCTGAAGCCCACGAGCCAGCGGATGGCGAGGGTGGTCGCCCGCCGGGGGCGGACGTCGACCGGCACCTGGTAGGTGGCGCCACCGAC
>DASRBM010000496.1:0-3948 GCA_035653635.1 Acidimicrobiales bacterium
GCGTGCCGGTGCGCCGACGGCCCGCGCCCTCCGTCCCCCTCCGCGCCTCGCCCACCGGTCCCCGCAGTGCGCCGTCGCCGCCCGACGGCTCACCTCCATGTTGCACCACCGCGCCCCGCCGGTGGGACAACGCGGCGACAAGGCCGGATCAGGCCGGGCGGGTGGGGGGAAGGCCGAGCTTGCGGTGGTCCCAGGTGACGGTGCGCTCCACGTGCAGCTTCACCACCACCCGCTTGTTGAGCATGGTTTCGATGAACGGGCGCAGGTCGTCGCTGTAGGCGCCGTAGTAGCGCTCGAAGACGCTCACCCCGAGCTCCCACATGCGCTCGGGGTCGTCCACGATCTCGGCCCGGCCGACGAGTTCCACGCCCCGCAGCTCCTCGTAGTAGTCCCCGTCCTCGAAGAGGCAGGTGAGGCGCGGGTCGCGCCGGAGGTTCTGGACCTTCTGCGACTTGGCCTTGGTCTCGACCGCGATGGCGCCCGCGAGGAACCCGTACCACATGGCCACGGCGTGGATGGACCCGTCGTGGTTGATGGAGCACATGCTCATGGGACGGCGCTCGGCCAGGAAGGCGTCGACCTCCTCGGGCGACATCTTGATGACGTCGCGCTGCTTCACGCCGTGGCCCATCTGCTGCGGCGGGGTGTCGGTCATGTCGCTCCTTTGCGCGGGCCGGCCTCGATCGGCAGGGAGTCGAAGCGGCGGGTGAACGGACCGGGAGCGTAGGTGCCGCCGGCGGGGTCGGCCGAGAACTCCGGCATCGCGCGCAGGAGCTCCTCGAGCACCACCCGGCCCTGCAGCCGGGCGGCGGCCGCCCCCAGGCAGTGGTGCGGCCCCGAGCTGAAGGCGAGCATGCGCGGTGCCCGCCGACGCACCCGGAGCTCGGCCGCGTCGGGCCCGAACTCGCGCTCGTCGCGGTTGGCCGATCCGTAGAGCAGATGCACCTTGGTGCCGGCGTCGACAGTGGTGCCGTGGAGGGTGACGGCTCGAGTGGTGGTGCGCGACAGGCCCTGCACGGGTGTCAGGTAGCGCAGGAGCTCCTCCACCGCGCCGGGGACGAGCCCGGGGTCGTCGAGCAGCAGCGCTCGCTCGTCGCGATCGGCGGTGAGGGCGGCGGCCATGCCCGACAACAGGCCCGAGGCGGTGTCGTTGCCGCCCGCGATCATGACGAAGCAGAAGCCGAGCACCTCCTCGACCGTGACGGGTCGCCCGTCGAGGGTGGAGGTGGCGAGCACCGACAACATGTCGGCACCCGGCCCGGCGCGGCGGCGTTCGAGCAGATCGGTGAAGTAGCCGTACAGCTCGGCCAGGGCCTCCTTGGCGCCGAAGATGCTGCCGGACGCGTTGGCCTGCACGATGGCACTGCTCCAGTGCCCGAACCGTGTCCGGTCGGACTCGGGCACCCCGAGGTAGGAGGCGACCACGAGCGAGGGGAGGGGCCCGGCCAGCTCGGCCACGAAGTCGGCCGTGCCCGCCTCGGCGATGCGCTCGAGCCGGTCGCGGGCGAAGGCGCGCACGGCCGGCTCCAGGTCCGCCACCGCCCGGGGCGTGAACATGCGGTTCACGAGGCGGCGGTAGTCGGTGTGGCGGGGGCGGTCCATCATGACGAGGGTGGGGGCGAGACCGAGCTTCGTGATCTCGTCCTCCTCGAAGGTGAGACCGGACGCCGAGGAGAAGGTGGCGGTGTCGGTGGCCGCGGCGAAGACGTCGGCGAAGCGCGACAGCACGAAGAAGCCTCGGTCGGCGACGAAGTGCACCGGGTCCTCGTCGCGCAGGCGCGCGTAGAGCGGGTACGGGTCCAGCCACAACCCGGGATCGAGCGGGCCGTACCGCAGCTCCGGCGTCATCGGGCCCGAGCGTGCCACCGCCTCTGCGGCCTGCGCCAGCCCCCGGTCAGGCCGGGGTGAAGGCGCACGGCAGGTGCTTGATGCCGTTGATGAAGTTCGACCGCAGCCTGCTCGGCTCGGCCGTGGCGTGGATGTCAGGCAGGCGGGCGAAGAGCTCGCGGTACATGACGCTGATCTCGCGCCGGGCGAGGTGGGCGCCCAGGCAGAAGTGCGGCCCGGCGGCGCCGAAGCCGATGTGGGGGTTGGGCTGGCGAAGCACGTCGAACCGGTGCGGGTCGTCGAAGACGTCCTCGTCGCGGTTGGCCGAGTTGTAGAAGAGGATGACCTTGTCGCCGGTCGAGAACTCGTGACCCGACAGCGTCGTCGGCTCGGTGACGGTTCGGCGCATGAAGATGACCGGCGAGGCCCAGCGCACGATCTCGTCCACGGCGGTCGGCGTCACGCCGTCCACGTCCTGCTGCCAGACCCGGCCCTGGTCGGGGTGCTCGGTGAGGGCCCACAGACCGTGGCTGATGGCGTTGCGGGTCGTCTCGTTGCCGGCCACCAGCAGCAGGATGAAGAAGGAGGCCAGCTCGCTGTGCGACAGCGACTCGCCGTCCACGTTGGCGTGCAGCAGCGCCGAGGTGAGGTCGTCGGTCGGGTGCTCGGTGCGGTAGGTCGCCAGGTCGCCCATCAAGGTGGCGAGCTCGTTGCCGGCGTTGAGGAAGGCGAGGAGGATGTCCTCGCCTTCGGCGACGTACTCGGTGTCGCCGGCGCTCAGGATGACGTTCGAGCAGTGGAAGACCCGCTCGTAGTCGCCGGCGGGCACGCCCATCATGTCGCAGATGACCTTGAGCGGGAGCTTGGCCGCCACCTCGGTGACGAAGTCACACTCGCCCCGTCCGGCCACGGTGTCGACGATCTCGGCCGCCACCCGGGCGATGCCGTCCTCGATGCTGCGGACCATGCGGGGGTTGAAGGCGGCGGAGACGATGCGCCGCAACCGGGCGTGGCGCGGGTCGTCCATGTTGATCATGGAGCCGAAGAACTCGAGGAGCTCGGGCGGCATGTCCTGGATGGTGGAGCCGGACTGTCCCGAGCAGTAGAGCTCGGGGTGCCGGCTGATCTCGACGACGTCCGCGTACCGGGTGATGGCGTAGTAGCCCGGTCCCTTCTCGATCGGGATGGCCGAGTCGACCAGCTCGGGCTCCTCGTAGAAGGCGATGGGCCGCTCGCGGCGCAGCGCCCGGAAGGCCGCTTCGCGCACCTCGAGGGGCTGCGCCCAGAACTCGAGGTCCGACAGGTCGATGCCGTCGACGTCGACGCTCGGCAAGGTGGTCATCGATGTCCCCTCCCCTCGGGTCGCCCCATCCTCGCGCCCGGAGGAGCTTCCTGCAGGTCCGCGTCCGACGCGGACCTGAGGGCTACGCGGCCTTGACGGCGGCGACCAGCTTGGTGAGGGAGTCCTTGGCGTCGCCGAAGAGCATGATCGTCTTCGGGTCGTAGAGCAGCTCGTTGTCGATGCCGGCGAAGCCCGGTCGCATGGAGCGCTTCAGGAAGACGATGTTCTGGGCCTGATCGGCGTGGACGATGGGCATGCCGTAGATGGGGCTGCCCGGTGTGTTGTTGGCCGCCGGGTTGACGGTGTCGTTGGCCCCGACCACGAGCGCCACGTCGGTCGTCGGCATCTCGGGGTTGGCCTCGTCCATCTCCTTCAGCTGGTCATAGGGCACGTTCGCCTCGGCCAGCAGGACGTTCATGTGGCCCGGCATGCGCCCGGCCACGGGGTGGATGGCGTAGTAGACCTCGACGCCGCGTGCGGCCAGGGCCTCGGCCAGCTCGCGGGCGGTGTGCTGCGCCTGGGCCACGGCCAGCCCGTAGCCGGGGACGATGGCCACCTTGCGGGCGTAGGCGAGCAGGACCCCGATGTCGTCGGCCGTGCCGGCACGCACCGGGCGGCTCTCGTCGCCGGCCTCGCCGCCGGTGGCGGTGATGACCGAGCCGAAGGCGCTGAAGAGGATGTTCGGCAGTGACCTGCCCATGGCCTGGCTCATCATCCGGGTGAGGAGCATGCCGCTGGCGCCGACGAGGTTGCCGGCGACGATGAGCAGCGGGCTGTCG
>DASRBM010000497.1:0-3090 GCA_035653635.1 Acidimicrobiales bacterium
ACGTGCTGTACCTGCCGCCCGTCCATCCCATCGGTCGGGTCAACCGCAAGGGCCGCGACGGCGCGCCCCACGCCGACCCCGGTGATCCGGGGAGCCCGTGGGCGATCGGCGCCGAGGAGGGCGGCCACAGGGCGGTGCACCCCCAGCTCGGCACCCTCGACGACCTGAAGCGGCTCGTCGGCCGGGCCGAGGAGCTCGGCATGGAGGTGGCGCTCGACTTCGCCGTGCAGTGCGCACCGGACCACCCGTGGGTCAAGGAGCATCCCGAGTGGTTCCGGTGGCTGCCCGACGGGACCATCCGCTTCGCCGAGAACCCGCCCAAGCGCTACGAGGACATCTACCCGGTGGACTTCGACAGCGCGTCGTGGCCCGAGCTGTGGGAGGAGCTCCTCGAGACGGTCCGCTTCTGGGTCCGCGCCGGGGTGCGGATCTTCCGCGTCGACAACCCGCACACCAAGCCGCTGCGCATGTGGGAATGGCTCATCGACCGGGTGAAGGCCGAGGAACCGAACGTGCTGTTCCTTTCCGAGGCCTTCACCCGGCCCGCCCTCATGTACCGGCTGGCCAAGATCGGCTTCTCCCAGTCCTACACGTACTTCGCCTGGCGCAACGCCAAGTGGGAGCTCGAGCAGTACCTGACCGAGATCCACCAGAGCGAGGTGGCCGAGTTCTTCCGGCCGAACCTGTGGCCCAACACACCCGACATCCTGACCGAGCAGCTCCAGCGCGGCGGGCGCCCCGCATTCATGGCCCGGCTCGTCCTCGCCGCCACCGGGGCCGCCAGCTACGGCATCTACGGGCCGCCCTTCGAGCTGCAGGAGCACGTGGCCCGCCACGAGGGGAGCGAGGAGTACCTGCACTCCGAGAAGTACGAGGTCCGCCACTGGGACCTCGGCGCCCGCCACAGCCTGGCCGGTTTCGTGACCCGCGTGAACGAGATCCGCCGGAGCAACCCCGCCCTGCAGTACGACCGCAACCTCCGCCTGCACGGCATCGAGAACGACGCCCTCATCGCCTACAGCCGGACGTGGGGGACGAGCCGGATCCTCGTGATCGTCAACCTCGACCCCTACTACCGCCAATCGGGGTGGACGAGCCTCGACCTCGACGTGCTCGGGCTCGGCTGGGACGTGCCCTTCGTCGTGCACGACCTGCTCACCGACGCCCGCTACACGTGGCAGGGCAACCGGAACTTCGTGCAGCTCGACCCGGCGTCGGTGCCGGCCCACGTCCTGCGGGTGGAGCCGGTGTCGGCCACGGTGACGGCGATCACCGACGCACCGCACGAGCGCGACGCCGGCGCCGACGACGTCACCTCGCTCGGCCCCCTCACCACGACCACCGGAGTGGTGGCGTGAGCCTGGTCGAGGCGCCGGCCCATCTCGTCGCCGGCCCTGACCTGGCCCACTGGTACAAGGACGCCGTCATCTACGAGCTGCACGTGCGGGCCTTCATGGACAGCGACGGCGACGGGGTGGGGGACTTCCGCGGGCTCGTGAGCCAGCTCGACTACCTGCAGGAGCTCGGGGTCACCGCCCTGTGGCTGCTGCCGTTCTATCCGTCGCCCCTTCGCGACGACGGATACGACATCGCCGACTACCGGCGGGTGCACCCGCAGTACGGGACGCTCAGGGACTTCCGGACCTTCCTGCGCGAGGCGCACCGCCGGGGGCTGCGGGTCATCACCGAGCTCGTGCTCGCCCACACGTCGGACGAGCATCCCTGGTTCCAGCGGGCACGCCGGTCGGCGCCGGGCAGCGCGGCCCGGGACTACTACATGTGGAGCGACACGCCCGACAAGTTCGCCGAGGCGCGGGTCATCTTCAAGGACTTCGAGTCGTCCAACTGGACCTGGGACCCGGTGGCCCACGCCTACTTCTGGCACCGCTTCTACTCGCACCAGCCGAGCCTCAACTACGACAACCCGGCGGTGCAGGACGAGATCATGGCGGTCGTCGACTACTGGCTCGAGATGGGTGTCGACGGACTGCGGCTCGACGCGGTCCCCTATCTCTACGCCCGCGAGGGCACCACCTGCGAGAACCTGCCCGAGACGTTCGCCTTCCTGCGCAGGCTCCGGGCCCACATCGACGAGCGCTTCGAGCACCGGATGCTCCTGGCCGAGGCGAACCAGTGGCCCGAGGACGCGGTGGCATACATGGGCACCGGCGACGAGTGCCACATGGCGTTCCACTTCCCCCTCATGCCGCGCATGTTCATGGCGGCCCGCCAGGAGGACCGCTTCCCGGTGGTCGACATCCTCACCGACACGCCCGGCGTGCCGCCCGATTGCCAGTGGGCGCTGTTCCTGCGCAACCACGACGAGCTCACGCTCGAGATGGTCACCGACGAGGAGCGCGACTACATGTACCGCGCCTACGCCCAGGATCCACAGGCCCGGGTGAACGTCGGGATCCGCCGCCGCCTGGCGCCACTGCTCGGCAACGACCGGTCGATGATCGAGATGATGAACGGCCTGCTGTTCTCGCTGCCGGGGACGCCGATCGTCTACTACGGCGACGAGATAGGGATGGGGGACAACATCTATCTCGGCGACCGCAACGCGGTGCGCACGCCGATGCAGTGGGACGCCGGTCGCAATGCCGGATTTTCGACCGCCAACCCGCAGCGGCTCTACCTGCCGATCATCATCGACCCCGGCTACCACGCCCAGGCCGTCAACGTGGAGGCCCAGCTCGAGAACCCGGGCTCGCTGCTGTGGTGGATGCGCCGGCTCATCTCGATCCGCAACCGCTACCGCGCCTTCGCCCGGGGGTCGCTGCAGCTGCTGTTCCCCGACAACCGCAAGGTGCTCGCCTTCCTCCGCGAGTACGAGGACGAGCGCATCCTCGTCGTCGTCAACCTGTCGCGCTACCCGCAGGCGGTGGAGCTCGATCTGTCGGAGTACTGCGGCGCGGTGCCCGTCGAGCTGTTCGGCGGCACCGAGTTCCCGGCCGTCGGGGAACTGCCGTACTTCGTGACCGTGGGCGGCCACGGCTTCTACTGGTTCGCCCTCGAGTCGGAGGACGCCGGCACCCCCGGGGAGCGCCCCGTCCTCTCCACCCAGGGCGGGTGGCAGACGCTTTTCGG
>DASRBM010000498.1:0-2228 GCA_035653635.1 Acidimicrobiales bacterium
GGCCGACCGCCACAGCGCGACGGCCACCCAGTCCCCGTCGTCGGCCACCGCCGTCGTCCGACGGAGCAGGCCGGCCCGGGCGTAGAAGAACTCGGTCTGCGCTCGGGCGTCGGCGGACAGGAACGTCTCAGGCTCTACACCAGCGGCGAGCCGGAAGGTGGTGACCTCGACCGTTGCCACGAGGAGGCGATGGTAGATGCATTGCCCCTGCTCGGGGGTAGAAGTACGGTGGCGAGAACGGCTGGGGAAGGGGGTCGGTGCGTGACCGTCACCGACGCGGACATCGAGGCCATCGTCAGTGCCGGGCGCAGCCCGGTCGGCCCGGGGCGGGCGCTTCCGGCAGGGGGCGACACCGTCTTCACATGGGACTACGAACGATCGCGCCCGCCGCTGTCGCGTCTGTACGAGAAGGCAAAGGCCTCCCAGTGGAACGCCACCACCGATCTGCCGTGGGACACCGACGTCGACCCCGAGAAGATGGCGAGCACCATGATCGCCGGGGGCCGCACCGAACGGCTGCGGGCCCGGGCGGAAGAGGTTGGTTCGGAGATCGCCCGCTGGGGTGACGCCGACTGGCTGCGCTTCGCCATGGAGTCACAGAACGCCTTCCTGAGCCAGTTCCTCCACGGCGAGCAGGGGGCGCTGCTGTGCACGGCCAAGATCGTCGAACAGGCCCCGTGGATCGACGGCAAGTACTACGCGTCCACCCAGGTGATGGACGAGGCGCGCCACGTGGAGGTCTTCTCGCGCTACATCGACGAGAAGTTGACGGGCACGCTGCCCATCAACCCGCACCTCGGTCGGCTGCTCGACGCCATCCTCGTGGACGACCGCTGGGACATCACCTACCTCGGCATGCAGATCATGGTGGAGGGCCTCGCGCTCGCCGCCTTCGGCTTCATGCACCAGTCGACGTCCGAACCGCTGCTCAAGCAGCTCCTGCGCTATGTCATGAGCGACGAGGCCCGCCACGTCGCCTTCGGCGTGTTGTCGCTGTCGGAGCTGTACGCCGGGCTTTCCGCCTCGGAGATCCGCGAGCGCCAGGAGTTCGCCCTCGAGGCCACCATCGCCCTCAGGAACCGGTGGTTCCACACCGACGTGTGGGAGCGCGTCGGAGTCGACCCGAGACCGATCGTCCGCATCGAGCTCGAGTCACCGGGGCCTGAGGAGCAGATCTTCCGCACCATGCTCTTCTCGAAGATCGTGCCCAACTGCAAGAAGCTGGGCCTGCTCGACGCCGGCGACGGTTGGCTGCGCAGGCGCTACGAGGAGCTCGGGATCATCCAGTTCGAGGACTGGGTCGACACCGGTGCCGAGTACGAGCAGCTCGACGAGGTCGCCCGCGACCGGCAGGCTGCCGGCGCCGCGGCGGGCTCGTAGGGAACGGCGGCGTGGCCGTCTCGGCGCCACCGGGGCTCACCAACCTGGTCAACGGAACGTGGCGGGCGGCGCGTCGTGTCGCCTTCGACCCGCGCGCCCTCGGCGTGCTGCGCGCCGGGCCCCGGGCGGCCGCCTTCCTGAGCCGGGCCCGGACCCGCACGGCGACCTCGGTGGGGGACGCCACGGTCGTCCCGGTCCACACCTCGCCCGGTCTGGCCGCGCAGGTCCTGCTCGACGAGGTGATGATCGCCGCCTTCCGCCACCCCCGGCTGTTGCCGCACGGCGACGACTACGCGTCGGCCGGCGCCGACGTCGCCCGCGCCCGCGACGTGCTCTCGACCCAGGGCTGGCTCGCCGCACCGCGCTCCTACCACCGCACGCCACCACCACCCGACCTGACCGTCCGCCGCGAGGGGCGGGTGCCAGGACTGCGCTACGAGCATCTCGCCTTCCCGAGCGAGTGGGAGCCGCACACCGGCGAACCGGGGCGCGACCGGTGGCTCGGCTACCGGGCCAACCGCACGGCCCACGCCTGGATCGCCCGGGCCGAGCGGGGGAGCGGCAACTGGCTCGTGTGCGTGCACGGCTTCGGCATGGGCTCGAACGCGCTGATCGACCTGAACGCCTTTCGCGCCGCGCCACTCACCCGCCAGGGCGTCAACGTGGCCATCGTCGTCCTTCCCATGCATGGCCTCCGCTCAGGGGGCCGTGCGCTCGGGGAGGGGTTCATGTCCATCGACCTCGTCGACTCCATGCACGGTCTGGCCCAGGCGGCGTGGGACGTGCGGCGTCTCGTGGCCTGGCTCCGGCGCCACGAGGGTGCCCACCGGGTCGGCATCATGGGCCAC
>DASRBM010000499.1:0-11269 GCA_035653635.1 Acidimicrobiales bacterium
CAACTGCTGCGGTTGTGGGCGGGCACCCTCGTGGCCAACCTCGTGGGCGGGTGGCTGGTGATGGGCCTCGTCCTGGCAGGGTTCCCGAGCGTGCACGGCGTCGCCCTCGAGATCGCCAAGGTGCCGGCGCACCAGGCGCTCGACGACCGGACCCTCGCCAACATGATCGTGGCCGGCTCGATCATCACCCTCATGACCTGGATGGAGCGGTCGACGGAATCGGTGCCGGGCAAGATCGTCGCCGCCATGGTCGCCGGCTTCATGCTGGCGGCCGGTGGCATGGGGCATGCCATCGTCGTGTCGGTCGAGATGTTCGGCGCCCTGCACGCCGGCGCGCCGTTCTCCTACGCGCAGTGGCTCGGCTGGGTCGGATGGGCCATCCTCGGCAACCTCATCGGCGGCCTCGGACTCGTCACCGTGCTGCGTCTGGTGCAGGTGGGCCGGCGGGTCGTGGAGGAGGAACAGCAGCGCCCCGTCGGGGCAGAACGCGAATGACGTCCGGCGATCAGGCGTCGAGCACCACGCGATCCTCTCCGCTGTAGAGGTTCGCACGCTCCCCGCGCACGAAGGCCACCACCGTCATGCCGACGCGCCGGGCGAGCTCGACGGCCAGGCTCGAGGGGGCGGACACCGCGACGACGGCCGGGATGCCGGCGACCGCGGCCTTCTGTACGATCTCGAAGCCGAGACGCCCCGAAACGGCCAGTACCGACGCGGAGAGGGGCAGGTGGTGTCGGAGCGCGGCCCAGCCGACGACCTTGTCGACGGCGTTGTGCCGGCCGATGTCCTCGCGCACCACGAGCATCTCGCCGGTCGTGTCGAAGAGGCCCGCGCCGTGCAGACCGCCGGTGCGGTCGAAGACCTCCTGCCCGGCCCGTAAGCGGTCCGGCAGGGACACGAGCAGCGAGCGCGCCAGGTCCGGTCCGCGCCCGACCGAGGGCGGGCACCGGCCGAGCACCTCCTCCACGCTCGAGGACCCGCACACCCCGCAGGCCGACGAGATGGGGAACCGGCGGGCGGCGCCGTCGAGGGCCACCGGCACGCCGCTGTCGACGGTGACCGCGTTGTAGCGCTGTGCCGGCTCGTCGGTGCAGTAGCGCACCGACGCGATCGCCTCCTGGCCGGGGAGCACGCCCTCCCCGAGCACGAAGCCCGCGGCCAGCTCGAAGTCGTGTCCCGGCGTCCGCATGGTGATGCCGAGAGGCTCCGAGCGACCGCCAAAGGCGACGCGGATCTCGAGAGGCTCCTCCGCCGCGAGCGACTCCGGCAGACGCAGCCACCGCTCACCGCGTACGGCCGTGACCTGCACGGGCACGACCCGCCGGCGAGGCTCGAGCGCACGGGCGTCGAGCGTCACCCGAGCACCGCCTCGACCCGGGCCAGGTCCTCGGGTGTGTCGATGTCGACGAAGACCACGGGATCGGCGACCGGTCCCCACACCGACGCGTCGAGCAGCTCCACGTCGGGCGAGGCGAGCAGGGGTCGGAGCGAACGCTCGCCGCCCGCCAGTGCCGCGGTGGCCCGGGCGACGGCCGCGGCGGAGAAGCGGGCGCACAGTGGTTGGGGCCGGCCGTCGACGAGGGGGACGGCCGACCCCGTCCCGGGCCACGTCGCGAGCAGGCGGAGCAGTGCTGCGGTCACGAGCGGCACGTCGCAGGCGAGGACGAGTACGGGGATGCCCGTCCGCTCGGTTCCGAGGGCCCGGCAGCCGGTGACGAGAGCGGCGAGAGGCCCGGCTCCGGGCTGCGCGTCGGGGACCGACCGCAACCCCGAGACCCCGGGCCCGATCTCGAGGACGGGCCGCGCCACGGTGGCGAGGACGCCTGCGACGCGTGCCGCGCAGCGCTCTCCGCCGAACGCCACGGTGGCCTTGTCACGACCGAGACGGCGGCTGGCCCCGCCGGTGAGGAGCAGCCCCGCCACCACCGCGTCCGAGGTGCTCGTCACGGGAGGTCCATACCCCGATCGGCATCGGGCGTTCCCCGACCGGCCCGAGCGGGTACATCGCCGCCGTGACCAGCGGAGTCCGGCGTCCTTCGGTCGACGCCATGGCCCGCACCCTGGCCGGCACGGGACTCCCGCATGCGTTGCTGGTGGAGCTGTGCCGGGCCGCCGTCGCCGCCGGAGAGGACGCCGAAGGGGCCGCGGCGCGCGCCGGGCGGACCCGGCGCCGGCTCCTGCAGCCGGTGGTCAACGCGACGGGGGTCCTGCTCCACACCAATCTCGGCCGCGCCCCGCTCGCCGTGCCGGAGACGGCGGGTCCGCTCAACCTGGAGATCGACCTCGACACCGGCCGGCGCGGGGCCCGGGCCCCGTCGGTGGCGGAGCTGCTGCGCATCCTCACCGGGGCGGAGGACGCGCTCGTCGTCAACAACGGCGCTGCCGCCGTGCTCCTCGCCCTGACGGCGCTCGGCGACGGCGCGCCGGTGATCGTGAGCCGCGGCGAGCTGGTGGAGATCGGGGGCGGCTTCCGCGTACCCGAGGTGATCGCGGCCGCCGGGACAACCCTCGTGGAGGTGGGTACGACCAACCGGACCCGCCTCGACGACTACCGCGCCGCGCTCGAGGGCACGACGGGCACGCCGGTGGTGCTGAAGGTCCACCAGTCGAACTACCGGATCGTCGGCTTCACGACCGCCGTGACGGTGGCGGAGCTGGCGCAGCTCGGGGCCCCGGTGGTGGCCGACCTCGGCTCCGGTCTGCTCGACGCCGACACGCCGTGGATCGGGCGGCCTCCGGCCTGGCTCGCCGGCGAGCCGGCCGCGCGCCAGACGCTCGCCGACGGCGCCGCCCTCGTCACCTTCTCGGGCGACAAGCTGCTCGGCGGCCCCCAGGCCGGCATCGTCGCCGGTGCCGCCGGGCTCGTGGCCCGGTGCGCCCGCCATCCCCTCGCCCGCGCCCTGCGTCCGGGCGGATTGGTGCTCGCCGCCCTCGAGCAGACGCTGCTCGCCTATGTGCGGCGCGAGGCGCGCGCCGTCCCCTTGTGGCGCATGGTCCTCGCCGATCCGGCGGAGCTGCGCGAGCGGGCCGGCGCCGTGGCCCGGGCCGTCGGGCCCGCGGCGGAGGTGGTGGCGTGCGCGGCGGTGGCCGGGGGCGGGTCGTTGCCGGGCGTGGAGCTGCCGTCGTTCGGGGTATCGGTGGCCGGTGACCAGGCCGGGATCCTGCGCCGCCACGTCCCGCCCGTGATCGCCACCGTGCGCGACGGACAGACACTGTGCAACCTGCGCACGGTCGAGCCCGAGGACGACGCCGTGCTCGTCTCCGCGCTGAAGGACCGGTGACCGTGCACGTCGTGGCCACCGCCGGGCACGTGGACCACGGGAAGTCGACGCTCGTGCGCGCCATCACCGGCACCGATCCCGACCGCCTGCAGGAGGAGCGCAGGCGCGGCCTCACCATCGATCTCGGTTTCGCCTCCACCACGCTCCCCTCGGGACGGGAGCTGTCGTTCGTCGACGTCCCCGGCCATGTGCGGTTCCTGAAGAACATGCTCGCCGGCGTCGGATCGGTCGACGCCTGCCTGTTCGTGGTCGCCGCAACCGAGGGGTGGAAGCCGCAGTCCGAGGAGCATCTCCGGATCCTCGATCTGCTCGGACTGCGCCGCGGTCTGGTGGCGCTGACCCACGCCGACCGGGTGGACGACGACACGCTGCGACGACGGATGACCGAGGTGATGCGGCGGGCGGCCGGATCGTTCCTCGCCGGGGCCCCTGTGACCGCGGTCGACGGTCTCCACGGCGGCGGCGTCGCCGAGCTCGTCTCCACCCTCGACGGGTTGCTCGCCACTGCGCCGACCGCGCCCGACCGCGGGCGGCCGCGGCTGTGGATCGACCGCGCCTTCCATGTCGCCGGCGCCGGCGCCGTCGTGACGGGCTCCCTCGGCGGCGGCGCACTGCACAGAGGCGACGAGCTCATCGCCACGCCCGCCGACGGCAGGGACGCGACGCTCCGGGTGCGCGCGCTCCAGACGCACGGGCGCGCCGTCGAGCACGCGACTCCGGGGCGACGACTGGCGGTCAACGTGACCGGCGTCCCCCTCGACCACCTGCACCGGGGTCAGGCGCTCATCCGTCGGGACCAGTGGGAACCGACGTGCCGGTTCGACGCCGAGCTGACGGTGCTGCCCGCCCTCGACGGCCCGGTGACCAGAGTGGGGGCCTTCCGGCTGCACGTGGGGTCGGGCCAGCATCACGCCCGTCTGCGCCTGCTCGGAGCGACATCGCTCGAGCCGGGCGCGACCGGCCCCGTGCGCATCCACGTCCCCCGACCCCTTCCGTTGCTGCCCGGAGACCGCTTCGTGCTGCGCGACGTGGGGCGGGCGACGACCGTCGGCGGCGGTGAGGTGCTCGACGTGGCGCCCGTCGTGCCGGCCGCCCACGCCCGCCCGGACCGGTCGGTCGACCGGGTCGTGCGCGAGCGCGGCTGGGTCGACGCCGGACTCCTCGAACGACTGACCGGCGAACAACGGACGGCGACGGTCGGACGGTGGGTCGTCGACCCCGTCGCCCTGGCCGACGCAGTGCGGGCCGTGCGCACGCTCGTGGCACAAGCGGGCGCGGCGGGGCTCGACCTGGCCCGCCTCGGCGAGCGCCAGCGTGCCGTGCTCCCGATGGACCCCGACGTGCACGTGGCCAACGGCCGGGCCTGGTCCGGCGACGTCGAGGCGGTGCGACTGGAGGACCATCCCTTCCTCCGCCGGCTCGACGACGACGCGTTCTCCCCGCCCGATCCACGCGCCGCCGGCGTGGAGGCGACGGACCTGCGCGAGCTCGTGCGCCGCGGACTCGTGGTCGAGTGCGGGGGGATCTGGTTCGGGGCCGTCGCCGTGCAGCGGGCGGCCGCCGTCGTCGCCGGCCTCCTGGCCGAGCACCCCGAGGGCGTCAGCGTGTCCGACGTGCGCGCCGCGCTCGGCACGAGCCGCCGCTTCGCGCTGCCGCTCCTCGTCCACTTCGACACCCACGGCGTCACCCGACGGCGCGGCGACCTGCGTGTCGCCGGGCCCCGGCTGACCGACGTGGCCGCGTCTGGCCCACTGGAGGTGCTCTCCTCGTGACCCAGCTAGCCGGAGGACTGCGGCTCACCCAGCTGGCGCCGGGAGGCGGCTGCTCCTGCAAGATCGGCGCCGGTGAGCTCGAGGAGCTGCTCGCCGTGGCCTACGGCGACAGACCGACGGTCGACGAACGACTGCTGTGCGGCATCGAGAGCGGTGACGACGCAACCGTGGTGCGCCTCGACGACGACACCGCCGTGGTGACCACCACCGACTTCTTCCCGCCCATGGTCGACGACCCCTTCGACTTCGGCCGCATCGCGGCGGCCAATGCGCTCTCCGACGTGTACGCCATGGGCGGCAAACCTCTCTCGGCTCTGAACCTCCTGTCGTGGCCGACGACATCCGTGCCCATGGACGTCGCCGCCGAGGTATTGCGTGGTGGCCGGGCGGTGGCCGACGAGGCGGGCTGCATCCTGGCCGGCGGCCACAGCATCGACGACGCGACCCCGAAGTACGGCCTGGCCGTGACGGGCCTCGTGTGCCCCGACGCGCTGCTGCGCAACGACGCGGCGCGCCCGGGTGATCCCATCTCGCTCACGAAGCCGATCGGCGTCGGCATCTGCAACAACTTCCACAAGGCCACCGCCACGGCCATCGACGAGGCAGTCGCCGTGATGGCCGCGCTCAACCGCGAGGCGTCGATGACGGCGGTCGCCCTCGGCATCCGGGCCGCCACCGACGTGACCGGCTTCGGCCTCCTCGGCCATCTCTTCAAGATGGCGCGCGCCAGTGGCGTGACCGCCGTGGTGCGTGCATCGGAGGTGCCCGTGATCGCCGGGGCCCGCGAGCTGGCGGCGCGGGGGTACGTGCCCGGCGGCACGCGGCGCAACCTGGCCTGGGTGGCACCGTCCCTGCACACGTCGCTGCCGGTCGACGACCTGCTGGTGCTGGCCGACGCCCAGACCTCGGGCGGTCTGCTCGTGGCCGGCGAGATTCCCGGCGCGCCGGTGATCGGCGAGTTCGTCGACGCCTGCGGCCCGACCCTGATCGTGCACTGAGCCCCGGCTGCGCGGGCCGGGCGACATGACCGGGGACGGGGGCGGGTAGGCAGGGAGGCGCAGCGACCAGGGAGGTGTCCGGGCGCCTGGTGGGCCCCACCGCCTTCAAAGCGGGTGGGACGGGTGATCCCCGTCCGGCGGGTTCGATTCCCGTCCACCTCCGCCACGGCATGCCGGCCCCGCCCGCCGGGGTATCGACCCGGCGATGCCGAGCGACGGCGCGCGGGGCGGCACCCGACGATGAGCACCGAGGTACGTCCGGCGGATTTCGACTCGGCCACCGCCATGGTGCAGGCCACGGCCCGCTTCCTCGACGGCAAGGGGTTCCCGATCCTCGGCAAGCCCTACGGCTTTCTGCTGCGGCCGGTCCTCGTCGGGCTCAACCAGCTCCCCGAACACGGGCGGCGGTGGCTCTACCGGGTGGGGAGCGGCCGCGAGGCGCTGGCGCCGGAGGTGCTCGCCCGGACCGACGCGGAGGCACTTTCGCGCCAGGTCGTCGAGCGCTATCCCGCCCGCCGCTACCGCACCGTGCTCATCGGCTCCAACCCCGGATCGGCCACCCATCTGGCCGCCGCCCTCGGCGCGCCCCTGCTCCCTCAGACGCTGCTGCTACCGCTGCGTCACCGCGGCGTCGACCTCGACGAGCCGTGGGAGGACGTGGCCGTGGCCCGCCCGGTGGCCGAGGCCATCCTCGAGCGCAACCCGGAACTGATCGTGCACCACATGGCGGACCCCACCAACGACCGCCTGACCCTCGCCCGCTTCTCCTACTTCCGGGTGAAGCGCACCGTCCTCGGCCCGACCTACGAGGAGTTCCTGCGGCATCACCTCGAACCGGGCGGCACCGTCGTGCTGCTCGAATCCGGCCACACCTGGCCGACGACCGAGCTCGCGCCGCGTTACGTCTTCCAGTTCGGCGGCGTCGGCGGGCTCACGCCCGACGAGTACCTGCGCGGCGGGGAGCGGGTGGCCACGTTCCTCGCGGCCCACGGGGCGAAACGCCGCGCCTGGCGGGCGCCCGAGCCCGACGGCGAGCGGCCCGAGGCGGAGTGGGGCTTCGAGCCGGCGCTCGGCGAGGACGTCCGCCGATTCTGCGCCGAGCACGGATACCGGGTGTTGCGGCTCTGCTTCGACGAGGCCGACGACCTGAGTCCGTTCGTCGCGGAGCTGTACCGCTGGTGGTATGCGCAGGCGGGGTGGTCAGACGACGAGCTGTTCGTCGAGTCCTTCGTCCTGCTCGACCCGACGTGGGTGATCCGCGTCGGCGTGGTGCCGTACTGGGTGACCTTCAACGCCGAGCCCGGGGTGGCGCGCCTGGAGCGGTACCTCGACGACGCCCGGACCTACCGCCGGATCGAGGCGACGCTCATCTCGAACGGCACGTGGACGCCGGGCCTGGCCGGGCCCGAGCGCTGGAAACCCGTCTTCGCCCGCGCCACGGGCGGCGGACGGTTCGCCGGGGTGGATCCGGAGCGGTTCCCGACCGACCTCGCCGTGTTCGCCCGTTACCGCGACACGCTGCGGTCCCGCCCGGTGCGCCACGCCGTGCCGCCGACGCTCGACGTGGCCGACGTCGAGAAGCTGGCGTCGGCCCTCGGTCCCCGCTACGGCGTCCGCCTCGCCTGAGCCGGCCTCTCGCCGGCCCCGGCCCCGGCGCCGCCGGCGAGCACGAAGGGGACGATGACGTCGGCGAGCGGGCCGGGGCGGTGGAACTGCGCGTCGTGGTCCACCCCCGGCACCTCCGCGTAGCGGCCGTGACGGGCGCGCTGGGCCAGGCCGGTGGCCCACGCCCGCGACACGGCCCCGTCATCGCCGGCCCGCACCACGAGCACCGGCATGTCGAGATCGTCGAGGCGACGGGCGAGGTCGTCGCGCAGCGCATGGCGGTACGTGCTGAGCGCCCGGGCCGGCCCGGCCGCCAGGTACTCACGCCATATGAGCCCCCGCAGGCTCGGCGCCGGCACGGGGGCGTCGGCGGGCGGCACCAGCGCGTCGACGAGGAGGCGACGCAGGCGGCCGCCCGCATCCTCCTCCGGCCCCTTCCCCTGAGGCAGCCACGCCGTCCATCCGCGTCGAAAGCGCGCGTCGATCGTGGGTGACAGCAACACGAGACGGCCGACGGGCACGTCGCCCGAGGCGCCAGCGGCGGCCGCGACCTGTGTACCGAAGGAGTTGCCCACGAGGGCGGCGCCGGCGAGGCCGCTGGCGTTCATCCATGCCGTGAGCGCCCGCCCGAGACCGTCCACGTCGAGGGCGCGGTCGGGTTTGTCCGAACGCCCGAAACCGGGCAGATCGGGGACGTGCACGGCGCACCCCCGGGTGTGCAGAGCCTGCGCGAGCGGCATGACCCCACGACCGGCGACGACCATCCCGTGGACGAGGACGACCGCCGGACCGCTCCCCTCGAGATGGACGGCGGCCACGGCCGTGGCGCCGACGGTGACACGGCTGGTGCGCACCCTTCTCGACTACCCCGAACGCTCCTGGCGGTAGCCGATTTCCTTCCTCCGGAGCGCTCCGCGAGCACTCGGTGGGTACCGCGGAGGTGAGGAAGGGAGGGAACGTCCATGCCCATCGACCGGAGAGAGGATCTGCCCGGCACGCTGCAGCGGTCCCCGGACAAGGCCCGACGCACCTACGCCGAGACGCTCGAGCACGCACACGAGGAGTACGGCAGCGAGGAGCGCGCCCAGCTCTACGAACGGGCGAAGGATCTGCACATCGACGGGCGCTCCAAGATGACGAAGATGGAGCCGGCGCAGGCCATCGCACGGAAGCAGGACTGACCGGACGGACCGGTCACCGGGCGAAGAAGTGCCAGCCCAGCCACATCCAGCCGACGAAGACGACGGCGAGCCGGAAACGGCTCGCCGTCAGTCGCGTGAGGAGCTCGCCCACCCCGGCGACCCGCCGACCGCTGCGCACGGACGCGAGCTCGGCCAGGAGGAGGGCCACCACGGCGGCGCCCCACAGGCAGAGCACGACGAGCCGGGTCACGAACGGAACAGCCCGTATCCGAGTGCGAGCCAGGCGGCGAAGAAGGCCGCCTTGAGGGTCCGCCAACGAGCGAGCTCGTCGTAGATGGAGCTCACCGTCGGGAAGTCGTGGCGGGCGTGACCGACGCCGGCCACATAGGTGCCGACCTCCAGGACGACGAGGGCGGCCACCACGACGAGGAGGAACCGGTCGCGCCCGACGGTCATCGCCGGGCGCGACGCGTTCCCTGTGCGGGCGGTGGCCGGCGTCGCCATCCACGCTCGTGCGCCCAGTACGGCCACAGGAGCGAAAGCCACCGCGACGAAGGCGTCCGCGCCGGCGGTGAAGGGACGGGAGCCGGCGGCCCAGTAGCCGTAGCCGTATGCCGCGACCGACAGGACGACGAGGCGCGCCGCCTGCCGGCGAGCGGTCATGGCCGTTGCGTGCCGCGCGGGCGCGCTGTTTTACCAGTGCAAATGACGGGTAGCCACCGTAGTGCTCGGGGCGGTGGCGAGCACGTCAATCGAGACCGATTGGCCGTGCTTCGGCCTCGGAAACGTCGTCGCACGGCCCGCATGGACGAAAGGGACAGCGATGACATTGAGAGATGGGCCAACGTCGACGGCGACGTTGCACCACGACGGCCACGACCGGGCGCTCGAGGAGTTGCTCGTGTCGGAAGACGCCCAGGCCTGGCGGGCTCGCACCCGGGTCAACCTGACTCCCATTGCGGCCCCGTCGATCATGGGGCTCTTCGGGTTCATGATCGCCACGCTCATGCTCGGCTCGTTCCAGGCCGGGTGGTGGGGCGACCCGAAGACGCCGCTCATCATCTGGCCGTTCGCGCTGGTCGCAGGAGGTGTTCTCCAGTCGATCGCCGCCATCGCCAGCTTCCGGGCCCGCGACGGTGTCGCCGTCGCCGCCCACACGGCGTGGGGCAGCTTCTGGATCGGCTGGGGCATCCTGCAGCTGCTCGTGGCCACGCACGTGATGGCACCGATCCCGCTCGGGGCAAACAGCCCGTCGTTCGCCATCTGGTTCGTGGCGCTGACACTCGTGACCGGCACCTGCACCGTCGGGGCGCTCGCCACGAGCTTCGGCCTCTTCCTCACACTCGGGACCCTCACGGCCGGGTCCGGGCTCACCGCAGCCGGCTTCTTCGCCGGCAACCTCGGGCTCCAGGAGGCAGGAGGCTGGCTGTTCGTGGTGTCCGCCGCCGCCGCCTGGTACGCGGCCAGCGCCATGACCCTGGAGCACGCCTTCGCCCGCACCATCCTCCCGCTCGGGAAGTGGTCGAAGGCGGCCAACATCCCCGGCGGCCGGGCCGTCGACCCGATCGCCTACCCGAAGGGCATGCCGGGTCTGCGCGTGGGGCAGTAACCGACACCAGGAACCGGCAAGACCGAGGGGACGGGATGAGGCAGGTTTCCCCGTCCCCTCGGTCAGCTCCGCGACACTGCGGGTTCCGCAAGCCATGTTCTCGCCCGAAGCCACAGGCGGATACCGTTCGGATCACTCGGGCCACGTCGAGCAAAGCCGCCGGAGGGCGCATCAGCGATGAGTGACACGACGCACTGCGAGTCGCTCCACCACGAAGCGTTCGTGTACTCGTCGGACGGACAGTACGTGGACAGCCTGGCGCCCCTTGTCGGTGATGCTCTCGACGCCGGCCGCGAGGTGTTCTCCGTCGTGTCGCCGCGAAACGCCGGGCTCCTCCATGACGCCTTGGGCTCGCGCGCACCGTCGGTCACGTGGGTCGACGCCACCGACTGGTACCGCAAGCCCGTACGGACCATCTCGGGATACGACGCGATCCTCCGCAGCTTGCCCTCGGGCGCATCGGCCTTCGTCATCGGCGAGGTGCAGTTCGGCTCCGACGAACGCGCCTGGACCGAGTGGACCCGCTACGAGTGGCTCCTCAACGACATCTTGCGCCGGTACCCGGCGCGGGTCGTCTGCCCGTACGACACGCGGGAGCTGCCCCGAGCGGTCGTCGCCGACGCCGCCCGCACCCACCCACGCGTCCTGGAGCACCGCTCGGCGCGGCCAAGTGCTCTCTACGACGACGGAACAGGGACGTGGTCGAAGGACTTCGCCGTGGAGGCGCACCTGCCGGAGCGGGCCGCCGACGTGGATCTGGGCGACGAGCTGACGCCGCTCACCGCGAGGCGCGCCCTGCAGGTCGTCGCCGGCCGAGCCGTGAGCGAGGCCAGGATCGGGGAGATGCGCCTCGGCATCAGCG